>NZ_JAJCGR010000028.1:0-45543 GCF_020553125.1 Blautia sp. MSK20_18 | reverse complement strand
CATCTATATATAGTTGAAATTTATCAGGATTATTGACAACATCATAGTCCTTTCCATATTCTACAGGTCTGTATTCGGCTGTCATTACCGATTCCCCATCTTCAATATCCTCTTTCCATAAATAGATGTTCATATCAAGACTCGTCGCATATCCCCTGTCTGTGGAGAATTTTGTCGAATGAAAAGAATTCTCCTTGTACATCTGCAAAAGTTCTCTTGCAAACGCTTCTCTATCCTCAATATTTTCCCGGTTAGCTACTACGGTTAGATTTTCATCCTGATTTATGGAAAATGTTCCTACTACATCAGGTTCACCTTCCTTATGACCAGATTCAGGTTTCCCATAAATACTTCCTGTAGCAATTATCAAGATGACTGCTCCTGAGATTACTGCAATTATCTTTCTTTTCATATTTTCATTAATTTCCTTTTAATTGTTTTACTGCGTAATTGATTACTTCTTCCGGTGTGGGTCTGTCTCCTTTAAGTGTCATTTTCTTCCATTCTTCCTGCACATCCGGATCAGGATTATCAAATCCTGCATCTATGGCTATCTGCATTTCTCTGCGTACCTCTTCTGGTGTTGTGTTGTACTTTTTTGCAATTTTCTCATAAATAGTTTTCTCTCTCATTCATTTTCCTCCAATATATAAGTAGAATTACACATTGTTCTATAGAACTAATTTAGCATATTTCTATTATCATGAAAAGACACTTTACAATTTAAAGCGGAATAAAAAGTCAAAAAAAAGAAGAGCTACTTGCTCTTCCCATTTTGTCATATTACTCTTCCAATAATGTATGAATTACTTTGATAATTTTTTTCTGCTCTTTGATCGGAAGTTTTTCTATTTTCTCTGCCAGCTCATTGGTAACACCTGTAACTGAATGTGCCACAACATCAATCAAAAGAGTATCTGCAGAAACATCTAATGCATTTGCAATTGCAACAAAGGTATCCAATTTTGTAACTTTCAAGCCTCTCTCTATTACACTCACATGCGTCGGACTTAAATTTACTAATGCAGCCAGTTCCTCTTGCGTGAGATTTTTTGCTTCTCGTGCTGATTTGATTCGCTGTCCTACTGCTTTCAAATCCATCGTAACACCTCCTTCAGAACGAATAATCGTTCTGAATTTAGTATACTTGTGGATATCTTAAATATACAGAATCGCAAAGCCAAGTTCTAATTCTACAGAACTATATTCAAAGTTTTTCTTTGCATTTTCGTAAAAAAGCGTTATGATTGAATCAGTTAAA
This sequence comes from Blautia sp. MSK20_18, assembly GCF_020553125.1. NCBI lineage: Bacteria > Bacillati > Bacillota > Clostridia > Lachnospirales > Lachnospiraceae > Blautia > Blautia sp. MSK20_18. Next base: position 44,282 of record NZ_JAJCGR010000028.1, on the reverse strand, counting down.
TCAAAGGAGGTATCAAATCATGAAATCACATAAATACTGGTCCTTAGGCGCACTTTTCTGTATGTTGGGATGCATTTATTCTGGAATCAAAAAATCTATGACTGCACATAAATACTTTGCCTATTCTTCATTGCTTTGTATGGGCATGTCCATTTATTCCGGTCACAAACTGGTTTCTCCAAAGAAGAAAAAAATCACTGAATCAAATAATAGTGAGAATAGTTAAAAAAAATTGACTTTTATTCATCAAAGACAAAGTTGCTGGAGAATATTTTTTCTCTCCAGCAACTTTCTTTATCTTTAAGCCATTGAAACACAATAATTTCCAATCAGCTTCGTCCAACTATTATATTTATTCTTTTCACACACCTTTCGGCAAATTTCATTTTCCATCAACACACAGAACATCTTATCATAATCAAATGCCCAAACAGCACCATTCACATGGTTTTCCACTGCTTTCTGATCTATGCTCTTTAAGCGTGTGACCATTTTTTCAATTTCTCCATTTCCCAAGTTACCGATATTTTTACAGATAAACCGAAAGAAATTCAACGTTGCATATTCGTCATACCAATGGAACTCTTCTGGATTGTTTTTAATTTTACTGGCTCGCTGCTGTTCTTTGATTATCTGATCAGCTACACCTTTCATCGAATCTTCGTATCTCATATTACTCACCTACTCTTCCTCAACACCCAGTGACGGTTTAAATCTTTTATCCTTTGCCTGCGGCACCACGATCTCATAAAAATAAAATCCCAGATACCCAAGTGCCTGCTTCTTCATTTTATAAAAAGAAGTCCTGCCTATTCCTAACTCCTGCTGTACTTCCACATCTGTCTTATTATAATGACTGCAAAAACAAGAATGAAGGATCTCACTGAGCATCACACCATTCGGTGCATAAAACTTCACCAGTGTCATTCCACGATAGATCATATCTGACAAGCCGTAAATGATCATCAGGTTATTCATTTCCCGGTGCATCTTTGGCACATTCAGCTGATTGTTATAAATACTCAGATAACTCAACGCATATGCCATATCTTCATTGATCTTCTCCTGACACTCCATATCCAGTTCTTCCAATACAACCTGGTTTTCTAAAATCAGTTTCTGGTAGCTTGTCATCAGTTCTTTAATATCAGTATAATGTCTTTCGATCGTTACTTCCAGATAATTCTGTGCATGGTTTGCCATCTGGAAGGTAATTTCTTTCATTGATTTAATTGCATAATCTCTATCTGTCATCAGTTTCAAAATCTCCTTATCATCATCACACTAACTGGCGGTCTTTCAGACCAGTTCGCTTTCCCCATGATTTTGATGGGAAGCAATTACTTACTACAATTTGCAGAAGCGGATATCCAAAAGGCATTGTGGGAGCTGCCTTTGCTGACCGGAATCCATCTTCTTATGTAAAACCTGCAGGAATATAAAGGGAAAGTGACTATCCCTGCCGGTTAATAATCCATATAATATCGTCTATACCTATCTCTCCTTATGCTGTTTTTCTCTCCATAAACCATTTATCCACTTCATAGAATAAATGGCTTTCCTGTCCCTGTATCATACAGGTGTACATCATTCCTACACCGCCTGCCTTTCTGCTGGCGCATCGCTCGATTTTCAAAATTCTGTCGATGTTATATTTTCTTCCATCCTCCCATGTAAAAAATATGGGAACCAGTTGTCCGTCTTTCCGGAACTCTGCCACTACATCTACATATACTTTATTCATGCCGACACCTCACTATAAAATCTCGATTGCTCTTGGCGATGCCGGAATCCTTCGGATATATCCATTTAGCTCCAACTGCTTGATTCTGGAAAATGCTGATGATGTTGATTTCACCCCGATCAATTTTCCAAATTCCCGTATTGTCGGTGGATATCCATGTTCATTGGTATATCGTAAAATACACTGATAACTTTCTTCCTGTTTTCTGGTTAATGCTTTTTTCAAATCTATCCCTCCAATTACCCATGAAAATAACTGTGTGGATGGATCGTGTGCGTACCAGCGTCTAAGTGGGATAAGACTTTATCCTGATACATTGCCGCTCGCTGTATACTGAAATAACCAAACCGTCGTCTGATCTCATCTACAGTACGATCCAGCTTCTCTAACTTTTCCTTTTTCTCCTGATTTCCAAATAAATCCAACTGCACGGGAATATCATCTAACACAAGATCCGCAGCTCGGATTCCCAGGCTTCTAATGGGATGTTCCCATTTGTAATTATCTTTAAATAGCTGAAATGCTGCAGTTACAATCTCGTTTGTAATATTCGTTGGCTGTCGTAAATGTATCTGTCTGGAAAAACTATACAATCCATTATCTCGAACTGTAATTTCTACTGTTTTGCATTTAAATCCATGTTTCCGCAATCGTGCAGCTACACTTTCTGCCAATGCTATTTGAATGATCCAGACATCCAGATCATTTTCCAGATCTCTCGGTGTTGTAGTGCTATTACCTATCGACTTTACTGGTGCTTCATATCCTTCCTTGCAAACCGGATCTTCATCCCAGCCATTTGCGAAAGCCCATAATACATTTCCTATTTTTCCAAAATGACTCTCTAACAACTTTTCGTCTGATTCCGCAAGTTGCCCGATTGTCCGGATTCCAAGTTTTTGCAATTTCTTATTCGTCTGTCTTCCGACATAAAGCAAATCTGACGCTGGAAGCTGCCATATCCTGTCTTTATAATTTTCTCGATTAAGCTCTGTGATTGCATCCGGCTTTTTATAATCCGAGCCAAGTTTCGCATAAATCTTATTCCAGGAAATTCCAATACTCACTGTTACTCCAAGTTCGTATTTAATCCGATGGCTGATTTCTCTCGCAATTGTCATTCCTCTTCCTTTCAGATTTCCACTGCCTGATACATCCAGCCAGGCTTCATCAATTCCATATGGCTCAATTTTGTCTGTATACTCTGAATAGATTTCTCTTGCCATTTGTGAAAATCGCAAATATAAATCCATCCGTGGCGGTACAAAAATAATTTCCGGGCAAACCTGTTTCGCCTGCCATAATGCCATTCCGGTTTTTACTCCTTTTTTCTTGGCAATATAATTTGCTGTCAGTACAATTCCATGCCGGGCTTCCGGATCGCCACCTACTGCCAGAGGCATTCCGGCAAATTCCGGATGATGTAGCATTTCTACACTGGCGTAAAAACAGTTCATATCACTATGCAGGATCACACGCTCATTCAAACTTTTCACCTCCCAGCTGTTTCCTTCAACATAATGTCTTATCAATTTCTGTATGTTTAGTATATATCGACATTCCGGAGATAGTCAAGTGACATCTTGGTTGTATTTTCTCCATTTCGGAGATTATTCTTGATTTTATTTCTAACATACGGTATAATGCATATAGAAAATTCAAATAGAAATGAGGCGAACAAATGCGTAATTTCGGGGAAATATTAGCAGAAAATAGAAAAAAGAAAGGATACTCTCAATCAGATCTGGTAGACCTGCTTTCTCAAGAAGGTATTCAGGTCACTACAAAAGCAATCTCCAAATGGGAGACCAATGCACGAGAACCAGCTTTACATGTTTTCCTGACACTTTGCCAGTTACTTGATATCGAAGATATATATGAATCCTTCTTTGGAGAAAACCCATATAACATTATGAGTGGATTGAATGAAGAAGGCAGAAATAAATTGATTGAATTTGCTGATATTTTGAAAGCTTCTAAAAAGTTTTCTCCACTGTCTGCAAAGATTATCCCATTCCATCATCCTGTAGAAATTACCTGGGAACCAGTTTCTGCTGGTACTGGAAATTACCTGGAGGATTCTGTAAAAGAAACCTATGACGTAGGACACCTTGCTCCTGAGCAGACTGACTTTGGTGTACGGATTTCCGGTGACAGTATGGAGCCACTTTATCATACAGGCGATGTTGCATGGATTCAGAAAAAAGATTCTCTTGCTAATGGTGAAATTGGAATCTTCTATCTCAACGGCAATACTTACATCAAGGAATTACACGATGAGCCAGATGGTGTTTATCTGATCTCTTTAAATCAAAAATATCGTCCTATCCAGGTTTTGGAATCTGACTCTTTTAAGATTTTTGGAAAAGTAATCGGGAAATGCAAAGGTGCAGAAATTCCGGGATTCCATTAAATTTCAACAGCAGGTTCATGATCCTGCTGATAACAATAAGCAAAGGAAGTGATTGAATGGCAATCAATAATACACTAAAAGATATTCGTGAAGAACGGAATCTCATTCAAGCAGATTTGGCTGAAGCCATAGGTTCCTGCAGCCAGACGATAGGCCGCATCGAACGTGGAGAACGTAATCCCTCTCTTGAGATTGCAATCCGGCTGGCACATTACCTGAAAGTGCCTGTAGAAGATATTTTTCAAGTTGAAGACTGAAGCACAACATCCAGAAAACCGAGGAGTAAAATCCCCGGTTTTCCTTTTGCTCAAAAATCAGTGTATTCCTTTTACGAAGTCCGCTGCGTTTTTCATATCTTCTTCATTCGGATGGCCTTTAGCAATACCTCCAACCAGTTTAAATGGTCCGAATGTGTCATACCCTTTACAGCCAAATTTTCCAACCACACTGGCATGTTTTTTATCCAAAATCTGCTCTATGGATTTATAATTCGCACTCCCACCATAAGTACAGATCAGAAATATCTTTTTGTCGTCCGGTAGATTCTTCTCTGCAAATTCCAATATCGACTGATGAAACTTTGAAAAATAGATTCCTGATGCAAACCCAATCATATCATAACTGCTCAGATCTGCATCTGGCTGTTTCACAGCATCAATCAAATCCATCTGACATTCTTCTGCAATCCTCTTTACTAATTTTTCTGTATTTCCATGATGCACAGATGCGTATACTATCGCTGTTCTCATTTTTCTTCCTTTCTGTCTGCTCCGTCAATCAGGTCATAGCTCATATCCAAAAAGTCCAATGTCTTCGCTTCACTGACTGAACCATCCAGTAAAATCGTGATCCAGTGCTGTTTATTCATATGGTATCCTGGTAAAAATCCATAAGTCTGAATAATCATGCTGGTCATTTCTGGATCGCACTTTACGTCCATGATGGCAACCAGATCATTTCCCTCTAATCCCAACTTAGATTTCTCAACTGTCATGAATACTGCATACCATTTTCCATTTTTATGACGAAGTACAACACTGTCTGGCGATTTACTCCATAAATATTCTGGAACTGTACCGTACTGTTTCTGCACGTATTCAAAGATTTCTTCCGTCTTCACAATCTTTTCAACTCCTGATTCTTCTGATATCCTGCCCATAATCATACCACATTTTCGTATCCCGTACTACCTGCCAAATTCTTTTGCATTTTCCCGGTTCTCCTGACTTTAACTAATAGAGGGGTAAAACAGCAGCAAGGACAGGAAGTGAGGATACACTTCCGGAAAATCCCAATTTAGGGTACCCTGCCCTGAATTGAAAAACGCTGAAAGCAACGATACTACTGCCCTCTCAGAAAGGAGAAACTGCTAATGGCTGAAAGAAAAAGAAACAAAGAAATTCATTTTTATGTCACAGAAGAAGAACGAAAGCTAATCCGCAGGAAGATGATAGAATCAAAAACCAAGAACATGGGAGCTTATCTGCGTAAGATGGCAATCGACGGCTACATCGTCAACACAGATACAACTCCTCTGAAGAAACAGTATGAGGAAATGCACAAGATTGGCATAAATATCAACCAGATTGCAAAAAAGGTAAATACCACCGGAGATCTATATCCGGAAGAAATGCAAGAATTGAAAGAGATGGTGAAAGAACTATGGCATATATTAAGATCTTCCCCATTAAAGTAACAGACAAGAAAGCTCTGGACTATATCACGAATCCAGACAAGACTGATGAAAAACTGCTGGTTTCCAGTTTTGGCTGTTCCCCGGAAACTGCTGATCTCGAATTTTCCATGACTAGAGAAATGGCAAAAAAGAATGGAATGGACAAAGGTGATAACCTGGCATTTCATCTGATCCAGTCATTTAAACCTGGAGAAGTTGATGCCGAAACTGCCCATCGCTTAGGACAGCAATTTGCAGCCGAAGTACTGAAAGGAAAATATGAATACGTGATCAGTACCCATGTTGATAAAAAGCACATTCATAACCATATCATCTTCAACGCTGCAAGCTTTGTTGATCATCACAAGTATGTTTCCAATAAGCGGAGCTACCATAAACTCTGCAGAATCAGTAATCGTATCTGCCTGGAAAATGGACTTGCCACCAGTATGCCAACCGGAGAAAAAGGAAAAAGCTATAAAGAGAACATGGAATATCATCGTGGCACCAGTTGGAAAGCCAAGCTACGTGTTGCAGTTGATAAAGCAATCTGGACTTCCATCAACTATGAGGAATTTCTACAAAAAATGCAGTTAGCTGGATATGAAGTCCGGCAGGGAAAGCATCTTTCTTTCCGTGCACCGGAACAAAAAAATTTCACTTATATGAAATCTCTGGGAAGTTATTATACGGAAGAAAACGTCCGCATCCGCTTAGCTAAAAATCGTAGCAAAGTGAAAACTCCAAAACATCTGTCCAGAGAAGCTCGCCTGTATATCAATATCTCCACGTATGTAACGACTGGCAATCGAGAAGGATTTGAACATTGGGCAAAACTCAATAATCTAAAAGAGGCAGCCCGCACCTTCAACTATCTTTCAGAAAATAACCTACTGAATTATGAGGATTTCAGGCAGCATGTTTCTGATGTTGATGCTTCTGTTAAAGCGGCTGATCAGAGAATAGCACACATCACCAGTGAGCTAAGCACGCAGAAAGTCATTCAGAAACACTGTGATTCTTACCGGCTCTGCCGTAAAGTGATAGAAGATTGCAAATCTGCAAAAAATCCAAAAGAATACCGTTCCAAGCATCTGGCAGAATACCAACTCCACGATTCACTAAAAAAAGAGCTTCAGGATCTCGGTGTTACCAAAATCCCTAGCTCTGAAAAAATCCAGAAGCGGATTGAAAATCTTGAATCTGAACAAGCTGCTACCGTCCGGGAAAAACAGAAATTACAGAAAAAGCAGAAAACACTGGATATCATTCAGCAAAATTTCTCTGTGCTGCTCGATGCTCCTGAAATCAATTCAGACTTACTTCCGGCAAAACGGGAACCTGTTTCTGTCACAAGAGATAAATAAGATTGCACTGACAACTCAATTATTCTCTTCCAAATCTTCCCAAGGTTTCAGACCCATTTCCTCCCAGGTGACACCATACGGTGCACCTCCGGAGGTATAACCGGCAATAACGAAAAATCTGTCATCTTGCAAGATTTCTTCTTTAGCCAGATTATCTCTTGTTTCTTGTTTCCGTCTTGCTCGCCTCTGCTGCTTCTTTTGTTTCGCAACAGCTGCTTTTTCTTCCGGCGTTTTCTTATGTTTTTTTGCCATAAGTGTTTCTATTATAATTCCATTCTGAATGTCTCTCAGGATACGTTCTTCATAACTCTTTTCACGCTTTTCAACAATTTTATAAAATTCTTCATATTCCGTTTTAGGAGCAAGCGATTGAACTGCCGTAAACAAACTTTTGCATATATCATTCATTTCAGTAGCATCCGGCATTCGCTGATTCTCAAGATAAAACTTCAAGTGCATTTTGTATGTTTTATCTGCTATTGCACTCTTCTGTTTTTATTTTAAGTCTTTATAGCTTCTGTCGTTCCTCTGCATCTACAATTCCTCATCTGCCTTCTTTCTCCCGTGCCATCAAAAGCATTTTTTCAAAAGACTGAGCGAATCTTTCATCATCTTCCTCCGTCCGCTTCTTCGGTCCCTTGACATGACATTTACGGGAACTTCTTCTGGCTTTTTTACTCAGGTGACGTTCCATTAGCATCTGATCAATATTATCATCCGTGTACCATTTACCTGATTGATGAATAGCATAAGCACCTTTTCCCAATGCCATTGCAGCCACACCATAGTCCTGTGATACGACAATATCTCCTTTATGGCAGATACTAATCAGTTTATAATCTACTGCATCTGCTCCTGCACCGACAACAACAACTTTACTATAAGTCGATGACAGAACATGGTTTGTATCACACAACAACATTACCGGAACACTATTATCTTTTGCAATCTTTTCAATGATCGCAACCACTGGGCAGGCATCTGCATCAACAAATATTTGCATCTTTCTATTTCTCCTCTGAACCATTATAAGAATAAGCTCTGCTGTTCGTATTCTGCCTCTCGTTTTAGCTGAACCGGTACCTGATGCAGAATTTGCTCCATTTTCCTGTCATCGAACCAATCTTTCAGCTGTCCTTTTTCCAATATCAGCGGCATACGATCATGTACTTTTATCATAGATTCATTGGCTGCTGTAGTCATAATCACAAATCGTCGTTCATTCTCAAACCAATCACAGAAGCCAGCCATATACAATACTGGTGCATCATATCTGGAAAATGTATTTTTCTCTTTTAACCGATTCCATTCATAGAACCCACTTGCCGGTATCAAAATGCGGTGATAGAGGATTCCATTTCGAAAAGAAGGTTTGTCCATAACAGATTCTGCTCTTGCATTTATAACCAGATTCTTTCCTTGTGACAATGGATATCCCCACTTGCAAACATCCAGTTTCAATCCATGTTCTGATTTTTCAATGATCGGTGCTACATTGGTTGGAAAGATATCTCCTGCAAAATGTTCCTGCCGGATCCGTTGGTCTATATCATGCACTACTTTTTCGATTTCATCTGCCATATCAGAATCAATATAATATCTACCACACATAATACTTCCTTCACTTATAGATTCTATTTCATCAAATATACATCATTTATTTCTAGGCACTTTAAACTCAGTTAATCTATAATTTTGAATCCACCCCATACATTCTTCACCATCTTCATTCTCCCAAATTATCTGTCGCCACTTTTTATATTTATCTATAAATCAAAATATAGTTTTTGACTATCTCTTTATAAGTTCTCATAAGCCGGTATAGCCTGTATTTACAGGCTTTCCGGCATTTTTCAAATCGGAAGAAGCTCTTATATATTCTCATTTCCCCTCATGTTTTCGCGTCCAAAAGTAGTAAATCAAGTAGTAAAACCTCTATCTACTACTAAGCAATCAGCCGTTCCATTTCTGCCATTGCACTATCAGAGGTAGCATGGGCGTAATAGTTCAGCGTCATGTTGATGTTGGAATGTCCCATGATATACTGCAATGCTTTCGGGTTCATTCCGGCGTTTGCTAAATTGGTACAGAACGTATGGCGTAGGGTATGGGGCGTTGTCACTTTCGGTAAGGCTTCCTCATGGCTTTTGTTGTACTTCTTCACAAGCCCCCGGAACATGGTTTCAAAGTTGACTGCTACTTTCGGTAGCCCGTTCCGGTTAAGGAATAAAAATCTGCTGTAACCGCCGACAATAAAATTGTCTGCCCGTCCCCTGTCATTCAGCACACGCTTGAACGCTTCATAGACTTTGGTACTCATTGGAATTTGTCTGATACCGCTTTTTGTCTTTGGCGTTTCAACATGATACCCAACTCCCGATACTTTCAAAAGCTGGTGGTCTACGTTGATTAGCTTATGCTCAAAGTCAATATCGCTTTCAGTCAGTCCGCAGAGTTCAGAAATGCGAAGCCCTGTTCCTAACAGTATGATAATCTCGTCGTAATACTTCTGATAGACTTTATCACTCTGCACAAAGGACAGGAAAGACGCTTCCTGTGTTGGGGATAGAGGTACCTTTGGTTCGGTGTTATCTTCTAAAACGGTGTTCAACTGGAAGTCAAAGGGATTTTTCCTAATGCAATCGTCCTGTATGGCTGTGTAAAAGGCAGCTTTCAGAGAACGCTTGTGATTGTTGATTGTCTTGAATGAATAGCCCTTATCTTTCATGCGTAAAGCCCATTCTTTCGCGTCGGACAGCTTCACGCTCTCAATGCTGCAAGCTCCAAGACTATCTTCTTCCAAAATCCTCATAAGCTGCTTGCGCCCCTGTTTTGTGCCATGCCGTACATTTGCCCGGTGCCTTATCTGCTTTGCGTAGAGTTGGCAGACAGTCATTTTCTTTCCCAACGTGTCAATCCCGTCGTCAAGGTCTTTCTGTATCTCTTTTTCCTTTTCCCGAAGCGAAATATCTTCACGTTTTCCCGCCGGGGTCTTGTCGGTAGGTACTAACTTCCAAGCGTAAACAAATTGCGGGTTCCCAAAGGTATCTATATATTTGTAAGCATATCTTCCGTCTTTTCTCTGGCTCTCTCCTGTGCGTAAAATGCGGTTCCTGTTATCTCGTCTTTTCTCCGACATTGTTCGTCATGCTCCTTTCCATGACGGAAAGAGCCTTGATATGCTTGTATCTATTATACCACATTCAAGGCTCGATTTCACTATATAACTTCCAAAGTGTCAATGAATTTTTCAAACTGTTTTCGCTTGATTTGAATACGGTTGCCGTTCATAATCACCCACCCGGCAGCCGGGTTTTCTTCCGCTAATTTACGCAGCTTGTTTTCCCCGATACGGAAATATTTTGACGCTTCCTCAATGGTGAGCGTGTACTTCTCCCAGATAGGCACATCAGTAATATTCATTAAAATGTCCCCCTTTCAATAGAGTACAATAGTTTCAAAAGTAGAAAGAGAGCTTTAATCGGACGGTTATTAGCATAACCTCATGGGAATTGCACCCCCGCATGGTTCTCATGCAGCCCTACCCATTGCCTGCGACGCTCTTAACGCTCGGACTGTGGCTGTAAGGAAGTATCATTGTATATTTTGCGTGTCGTCGCCCGCAAGCCGCTACACTTGCTTTCCGGCGCGGTGTTGGTCGCTCGGCTGTCCGGGTGGGGATAACCTCACCCGGATAGCGTCATGGCGCACCCGCCGTATGGCTCGGCGCAAAAGGAACGTATCCGATTTGCCCTATGCTGCGCCGCCGTTATCTTGCGCCGCTTTCTTTGTCAAGGTTCAGAATGGCTTTGCTGCCGCGTCAGCAGCGGAACGGAAAAGGGGGAGAGAGAAAGCGTCCCGCCGCCGCTGCGGTTTATTCCTCTGCCTTAAAGGTGAGGACAGCCATCATCAGTTTTGCTTGCAGCCGTTCCCGAATGTCGTGGTCTACGCCAAAATAGACGTTCCCGCGCTCGTCGTACAGCTTCCGCATGGAGAGGCGGGCTATGTAGCCGCTGAAATGCTGCAAGACAATCTTCATAGCGTCCGGGTCGCCCTTTGTCGCTGCCAAAATGACAGGATAGGGAACAAGGGCTTTTTCCGGGTAGCCGGGTTCGTTACCATTCGTCCCATTCATCAGCATTTTCCTCCAGATATTTTTTTAGTAGCTCAAAAGAGCTTGTCCGCCTGTACTGTATCGTGCTTCTCGACGTATCGAACAGCTCCGCAATCTCGGTGTCGTTCATTCCCTCGAAATAGTACAGGAGTACGGCTTTGCGCTTTTCTTCCGGCAAAGTACGGATTGCTTCAAGAAGCAGCTTCGGCGCGATTTTCTTCCCGGCTCTTTCAAAGGCGGTTTCCCCTTTGAAATATTCATCAAAGGTATGAAGCTGCCGCGCTTCTTCTAAGGTCAAGTCGGAAAAGGTAATCTCCTTTGCCTTATGCCTGTGCAGCTCTTTGTGAGCGTCACACGCTTCATTGTGCAGTACCGTATTGCAAAACTTCTGGAAAGCGCACTGTTTTATAAACTCCCTGCGATTAGGTTCCACATTCTCACCCCCCTTTCTCGTTGGAAAGTTGGTGGTGCTTCCCCCTTTTCGCGGGGCAATACTGCCTTTTGAAAAAAACGCCGAAGATTTTCGGATTTTTTTCAAAAAATTTTTTGAGCAGCAAAATACGCCTGTCCGAAAAGCCCGGACAGGCGTATAGGTATTGTAAGTAGTATTTAGATGATTAGACAGTTCATATTCAAGGGTGGAGAGGTTCCCGACGGTGGTCGGGCTTTTTTTGATAAGTCAATGACCGTCGGATTTTGTCGATAGGGTATGTGCTTCATGGCGGCTACCTCCTTTAGCCGCCGCTTTTAACAGTGATACCGCGTCATTTCATCAGAAAATAAAAAGAAACGGCGGCTTTGATTTTTCAAAGCTGCTGCGGAAATCAAAGAACGACAAGCAACAGTTCTGATTTTGCTCCAATATGGTTATTGGGGGCACAAATTAAAATCAAAAAAGAGCCGATAACAGCAGTATTTCAAACTGCATATTATCGGCTCTGCGTCTGTGCGTCTGGCTCTTTTAATTAAATTATTTTTGTTGTTTTTTGGCTTTATTATATGTATTAGCTAATTGTCCACAAGCTGCTTTAATCTCTCTACCATGAGAAACTCTCATGGTAACTTCAAGTCCTGTTTGCTCTAATTGATGTTTGAACGCAACCATTTCTTGTTTTTGTGGTGCTCTAATTTTTGAATTACTCGTCGGGTTGTATTGCAGCACGTTAATCATAACATTTTTGCCCTTAAACCATTTTGCAAGTTGCCTTATATCTGAGGAACGGTCATTTATACCTGGTAAAAGTAAATACGCAAATACCACTTTTCGATTATGCCTTTGTGAATAGGACAATGCTTGCTTAACAACATCTTCAATAGCGTACATGTGCATATGAGGAATGATACAGTTTCTCGCAGCCTGTGTTGCTGCATGTAAAGATATTGTCAACTGAATTTTTAGATGTTCTTCGCGCAATTTTTTTAATTGATTAACTGGACCAACTGTTGATACGGTAATGCCGTCGGTTGGAAAGTTAAGTCCATTTCTATCTCGAAGAATATGGATTGCTGCAATCAAGTTGTCGTAATTGAATAAAGGTTCTCCCATTCCCATAAAAACGATACGATTTACTTTTTGACGTATCAATATGACCTGCTGCACAATTTCAGACGGTGTTAGATTACGAACAAAACCATTGCGTCCGGACTCACAAAAAATACAGCCAACAGAACAACCAACTTGCGTACTTACGCAAACAGTCCCACCATCTCGCCGTTTAATAAAAACCGTTTCGATATACCTGTTGTCTTTCAATTCATAAACATACTTTTCAGTATCGCTACTTTTATAGACTTTTTTTGTTGATATTGATAGATTTTTTTTGTGAAATGGCTGTTTATATAATTCCGTATATAAGGCTCTTGCTTTATCCTCTCCAATTACTTCCGACATTTCTTTGTAAGTAAATCCGTATGGGTCATTCAATATTTCCGTAGGTGTACTTTTAGGTAAGTGTTTCATTTAATATCCTTCCTTTTCAAAATTAAAAAGTTTGTTTTTCAGAGTTTTTGATTATGATTTCTAATTTTTCAACATCAACGATATGTGTTAATTTACATTTAGGGCAGAAAAGAGGAAAATTTCTTAATACCGTATTATAAAATACTTGAACCCTCGTCTTTCCGTTACAAATTGGACATTTTATCCAATATTTTTCAAGCATAATATTTCTCCTTTTGCGCAAAAAAATACAGGTCAATTCTCAACATGAGCATTGACCTGCATTTATACATATAACACTACAACAAAATTAAGGCATAGTTTTTATACTATGTCTATACATCGTTAGTTTTGTTGTATAGCATACGCAAAATAAGCATGACAAAAAAGCCCATATTGAAAATGGGAAAAATCTTTTTTGATTTCAATGCTTATCGAATACGCATGCTATGTAACATAAACATTTCCCCCTTTTAATAATACTATACAAAAAAAGCGGATAGTTGTCAACATATACATATGAATTATTTTGGCTAACTAATAGAACAGTGTAGACATATCCAAGAAGAAAGGTGAACAGTAAAATGTAATAGGGTGAATAATTATGGCAAAAAGACCAGTACCAAAATACGACTTCAAGGCTTTTGGGGCAGCGATAAAGGCGGCGCGGACAGGGCGCAAGGAGAGCCGCAAGAAAGTGAGCGACGAAATGTTTATCTCGCCGCGCTACCTTGCGAACATTGAGAACAAGGGGCAGCACCCAAGTTTACAGATTTTCTTTGAGCTTATGCTCCGCTACAATATATCCGTAGACCAGTTCCTTTTGGAAACGCCGCCGGAAAAGAACACGCAGCGGCGGCAGCTTGACGCGCTCCTTGACGGTATGAGCGATCCCGTCCCTTGTCTACCCGCTATTACCGACAGCGGCAATATAAGGACATCATTTCTCGTTGTCGCCGTTATGACTACCGTTGCACTTTGCCCCGATTTCACATCGACTGTTTGACTGATCAAGCATTGCAGAATGCCCTCTTGCGGCACGATTCCCGTAAACGCATTTTCATCTGCGGCAGGCGACACCACGGCAATCATATCGGTTGGTCCTACACCATCATATACTTGAAATTTTGCTTTCAACTCTGCATACTCCGGTAAGGTACTCAAAAAATTATCTGCCTCTACATTGAGGGCAAATCCTGTATAATGCACTATCGCTACGGGATAATTACTCGGTACGCTTTCATTGGATGGGGCAATAGAGGTAATTGTACCATCCACCGGAGATTTCAATTCTTTGCCGTTCACAGTTCCAATAATTTGCCCGGCAGTGATTTTTTCTTCTAATTCTACCGCTGTATTAAATATGCCATTTTCGGGTGAGGAAATAATAAACGGTACTGCCGGAACAATAGTCGTTTGCGTTGAAACGGTTGGAGTAATTGTCCCTCGTACAACTGATACCGTTTTTTCTGCGGATGTTGCGCTATCTGTAAGATTGTTTTCGTCTGTCTGCCCAATTGCAGAGCAGGCAGATAGCGTAAATACAAGAAACAAAATAGAACATAGCAGCATTTGTTTTCTTAGCAACTTCATCATTCCTCCTTATGCTGTATCACAAAAAATACGAGCCTCTATCTTGATACTTTTATTGTACCAAAACAGAAGCCCGTATTTTCTTGATTGCTCGTAAGGTATTCCTCTTTTTTTCTATGCAAATTCTTACAATTTTCCTACGCCAACGGCAAAGTAATTGAAAACTTGTTTTGATCCTCTTGGCTCTCTGCAACGATTGTACCATTGTGTAGTTCAACAATCTGCTTTGCAATCGCCAAACCTAATCCAGCTCCTCCACTGCTTGTACTTCTCGCTGCGTCAAGCCGATAAAACTGCTCGAAAATCCTGTTTAACTTTTCTTCCGGCAGAGTATCGCCGTGGTTACAAAAAATAATGCTGACCGTATCTTCCTGACATTGTGCGCTGATCGTGATATCCGTATTTTCAAAACTGTAGATAACCGCATTTCTCAAAAGGTTATCAAAAACACGCTGAATTTTGTCTGCGTCACATCGAAGCATTATATCATCATCAACACAAAGATTACATTGCAAATTCTTTGATTTGAGCATAGGCTTAAATTCATATACAAGTTGCTCCAGCAGGCGAGTTAAATTGATTTTCGTGTATTGTAATGTAATATCGTATATATTGAATCGTGTTATCTCGAAAAACTCGTTAATCAGATCCTCTAACCGTTCTGCCTTACCAAGAGTGATTGAAAGGTACTTTTCTCGAAGTTCCTTTGAGATTTGCGACTCATCACGCAGTAAAGTAAGATACCCGATTACAGAAGAAAGCGGTGTTTTCAAATCGTGTGCAAGATACATAATCAGGTCATTTTTTCGCTGCTCATTTTCTTTTGCAAGCCTTGCATTACTTTCAGCCTCTTGTTTTAACTGATTGATGTTAGCGGCGATTTCACTCAACTCCGGGGACATTTCAATGTAACTGACATTCTGATCGAACATTTTTCCTGTCGCAGCCTGTACCTCGTACACATAGGCGACTACTTTTTTCAAAAGTAGGTATGTCATGTATATAATACAGCCACCCCACACGATTACAGCCACTATATAAAGATATACTGTTCTGTAATACAAGTAATAATACAAAACATACTTGCGGAGAATTTCCTCTGCCATAATTCCTAAAAGAAAAGTACCGCCAAAAATAAGCACAGAGCAAATCGCACATTGAATTACATACCCTTTGAACAAGGTAGAGAGCAGATAGTTTTTTTCTTTTTTATTCAATTTCATACCCTACCCCCCAAACAGTTTTAATGAACTTCGGATTTTTTGAAGGTTCATTCAATTTTTCCCGAAGCCGCCCAATGTGCGCCATTACCGTATTGTTACTGTTGCGAAGATACTTTTCTTTCCACACGGCTTCAAATAATTCCTCCGAGGCGACAACTTTACCCTGATGTTCGCACAGATACCACAGAATAGAAAACTCCAACGGAGTCAAGGCTATTTCTTTGCCATACAAGTAGCACTTGTGGCTGACTCTGTTTATCAGTAGACCTCTGATGTCATACTCGTCTTTTTCTTCGGATTGGCTCAAATTAGGACTGTTATAGCTCTGATAACGCCTTAATTGCGTCTTTACTCTTGCCACAACCTCTAAAGGATTAAACGGTTTCGTTATATAATCATCCGCACCAATCGTAAGCCCCATAATCTTGTCGCTATCCTCAATTTTGGCGGTAAGCATAATAATAGGGAAGTAAAACTTTTCCCGAATTTTTTGGCAAAGTCGAAAACCATCAATATCCGGCAGCATAATATCAAGTATCGCTAAATCAATCTGCGACTGTTTGATACATTTCATCGCCTCTAACCCATTATAACATTTATATACTGAATAACCATCGTTACTCAAATACACTTCAAGCAGATCAACGATTTCTTTTTCGTCATCCACAATTAAAATCTTCTTGTTCATTGATCCTACACCTCATTTTCGGGTACGGCTTCCATTATGTCGCCAAAATCACACTCTAAGTATTCGCATATATTCAACAGCACGGGAAGGGTAACATTTTCATTTTTTCCGAGTTTCGCAAATGTACTTTTGCTTGCCCCGACCGCTTCTCGTAATTGACTCTTTTTCATTCCCTTGTCAATCAGAAGTTTCCAAAGTTTGTTGTACCGTACTTTCATTTCCGCACCTCCACCCAAATATAGTTTGTATTATAGCACTTTGAGAGTGAAATCGCAATTATTAAGTCTGTATTTTGAGACTTTTAGTTTTCAAACCGGCACAATATCTTTCTGATATGTAATCCAACCGCCTGCAAAATGCAGGCGGCTTGTGTATTTTAATAGGCAGGTGCGCCGTAGCCAAGAATCTCGTAATAACCGATAGAATACTCATTGACTCGGCAACTGTCGCCGGAGTTGCCCTCGACCGTATAAACCTTGCCGTTTTCGACCTTTTGAACAATACCCGTATGGTCGGATAATCCATCCTGACCACTTTCGTCTGCCCAATCGAAGAAAATAATCATTCCGGGGGCAGGCTCGGCGCTGCCATCCAGCCATTGTCCACGATCCTTAAACCATTGTACTCCGTTGACACAGCCTGCATATTTTGGGATAACTCCAGCGTCGATATAGCCGCACTCGTTGGCACACCAAGATACAAAGCAAGCACACCATTCTACACGGGAGTTAAAACCGTACCACGACCAATACGGCTGACCGCCCACATTGCCAACCAGAGAGAGTGCAACGGTCACGATCTGTCCGTCGCCGCCTGTAATGCCGTAAAGCACCTGTGACCAAAGGTAATTGTTTTCATCTGCAAGCAGTTCAGCGAGGTAGCCTTTCTGTTCTTCGTTAAAACCATATTGCGCCGCCATTTCCTCGGCAGTCTTGTGGCTGACGGTAATATACAGATAGGTTTGTGTGACCGTGCTTTCAGTTTCCACGATATTACCGTGTCCGTCATCGGTTTCGGTAATAACTGTTTCGGTCTTGCTCTCTGTTCGGGAAGATATTTGATTCATCTCCCAAAAGATGTCTTTTAAGAGTTGCTTTTTGCCATCGTCCATTGTGGCAACCTCTTGGGGGTTATCTTGATCCGTATTCGTTTTTACAGAGTAAACGGCAAGCACCTCTTTCCAAACGGCTCTGCTGCCACTCATTTCAAGAACATCATAGGATACCGAGTTCTTTTCCTCTTGCAGCTTGGTATCGTATTCGGTATTGATTTCCTGCACAACGGTCTGCATACTCATTCCAGTGCCGGAATCTTCGTCTGAGAAGAAAATGCCAAATACTGAGCCGAGGATCATACCAATCAGGCAAATCACGATAATAACCAAAACCGCCACCCAGCCGCCTGCGGCGATAGCGGCAATCAAGGCTTTCGTTCCGGCAATAATCGCTTTAATGGCAAGTGCGGTCGCTTTGGCAATCGCCTTTACCGTAACCACGGCGGCTTTTGCCGCAGCCCTTGCCGCTTGTGCTGCTCTCTGTGCAGTTTTAACCGTAATGATTGAATCCACCTAAAAATCCTGGATTGCTATGCCCCCGCTTATGCCCCTTGTCATCATAATGGTTTAAACCGCCAAAGAATCCTGGTCGACTCTCACCTACTTTATGCCCGTTATTGTCATAATGATTCATACCACCAAAAAAGGAAGGCGAACTATGTCCGATTTTCTTTCCATTTGCATCATAGTCGTTCATACCACCAAAGAATCCTGGTCTGCTCTCGCCTACTTTTTTCCGTTTGCATCATAATGGTTTATGGATCCAAAGAATCCTGGTCTGCTATATCCTTTTTTACTCATAATGTCATCCTCCTGACTCTATTAGCCTCTTGTTTGATCTCAGAATAACACACTTTTCTCATTTGGAAGTCGCATAACAGGCGACATTCTTTTATCGCATTTACATTCATTATACCATTTATAATTCTTCCGACAATACGCAATAAAGCCGGAAGCCACGTTATCATCCATGACCTCCGACTCGTTCTGCTTATTCTACACTGTCCTTACACCCAAATCAACTCCTCTCTCCGTTTTATCTTTTCCCTGCTTTTCTTGAATAATCCTCTTATTGATCTCAAGCCGTTCATGAATGGATAATTTCTTATCTTTTCCATCTACCGCCTGCTTCTGCTGTGCCGGTTTTCTATCTGTTTTTCCTACATCCTTAACAACTTCATTCGCTTCGGTACTTGTTACCCTCTCATCTGCTCTTCCTTCATATCTTTCTGCTATCTGCTGTTCTCGTCTCTCCTTCACACCTTTTTCCTCCAGATTGCAAAAACTCTGCAGATACGGAAGCACATGATTCTGCATGTCTGTCAGATCTTCCATATACTTTTGGAACTCTTCACTTCCTTTGCCTTTCTGGTAATTGATCCAATACTCATCTGTAAGCTTCATTTCATTATCATACTTCAACTGACTCACAATACCGCCATGTCCATTTCCAATATCCATTGACTTCTTAAAATGATGCAGCATCTGTTCACCTTTTTCCGCATAATATACAGTCACATATATCTTTGCAATTTTTGTAGGTTCCTCTGTCTTCGGATCACGTTTTGCATACCATTCTTTATCCATTTCTGCTGTTTTTGCATCCAGCTCAGACAGCTTCTGACATCTTGGATTCATGAGATCACTTTCTTCACAATAGTTTACATACACCATTGGTTCCATATCCTTTGGAAGTTCAGGTTCATAGGCTTTCAGTCTTTCAATCAATACTCCTGCACGAACAGACAGATCGCATTCTTCGTCTACAATATCCTTCAGATATGAAATATAGGAATGAATATTTCCACTTCTCAAATCCAGCATTACTTCCTGCACCGTATTTTCTCCCCTCTCCACATTATCTCGATACTCATACGGATCAAAAGCTTCTGCAATCTCATCCAGTGCCTCTGCCAGCTGTTCTGTGGTCATTTTCTCAGGATACATTGCTTCTCGAACATCCCTCATCGGTACATACTTGTAGTCCGGCAATGCTTCATGAATTTTCTCGATCCCTTCCCGTACCAGTGCAAGTTCTCCATAAAATCGAACATCATCCATCAGATCTCCGAATACGGTATTCCCTTTAACGATCGCAAATTCGGCTTCATCATAGTAACTGTCTTCCGGATCACGATAAATAATTCCCATTGAGCATCCCAGATACGCAGTTTTAGGATTCTCCCTATATTTTTCATAGACCGCAGCAATCTGATTAACATCGGTACTTTTTTCATAAGCTCCCATATCATGGAACTCATCACATTCTGTGGCGAAATATTCCAGATAAGGCTCTTTCTTCGGTGGCATATTATTAAGGACGTTATCAATCATGTTATAATTCGCCTCTTCCAGTTCCTCCACCTTTGCCAAAGGCTTATATTCGCCCTGGCTTTTCTGAATCTCTGCCATTACAACTTCATCCATTTCTTCTACTTTTTCCATCAACTGATCATAATCTCCACGGATGCGTTCTCCAGTCCAGCCTTCGTCTTCCAGAAGTTCCTCTGCCGCTTCTTCAATAGAAATTTGATCATTTTCATAGACGCCACCATCCATCAGACGAAAATCTTCATCGTAAAACGAATAATCATATCCTTCTTCTGTTCTCTGAATAGCAAAGTAACGTTCTCCTACCTCATATGCCAGTTCACTAAGAACCTGTTCTTCCAGATTCAGGAAAGAATCCAGCTGTTCAAAACTGATACTGTCTACAAAATGAGCGGTTACTTTTTCCCCGTCATTCAGAACTATGATATCACTGACAGACAGGGAATGCCCACGGAAATCTTCCGGTCTATCAATGTTGAACCTTTCAAAAATATCATCCAGTGACATATTTCCCGATAATTCCCCAACATAGACCAGCTTATAATCTTCTTTTTTTATCTGCATACCATGACTTTCAATAAAGCGCATATTCATAAATGCATAGTTTTCGCCCGGTGAATCGTCCTTGATCTGATAAATACCAAAGGTTCGCCTTGTTCCTAACAACAGGTTTGCCTCTTTCAAAGACTGAATCTGCGGATATTTCTGCATTTCCCATTCCAGGTTACGGAAACGCTCCAGTTCTGTCATAGACATCTGATAATGCTCCGGTCCTCGTTCAATTTCCATGCGTTCCGTGACATACATTGGTGATGAAAAATTAGTGATCAGATAGATATCTGCTCCGGCATCGTATAATTTCAGTGCTTCTTCCTGCTCAATGACACTCATAGGCTCCTGAAATGCTCCAAAATCTTCATCGGCATAATCCAGGTCATTCTCCTCTATCCGTTCCCACATCTGCGATTCCATGCCAAACAGACCTTCATGCGCCTGTATCATTTCTTTACTTGCATACTCTCCCTTGCTGCCATCGCTGCCCAGGCAATAAATCTTAGAACCCATTCTGTGATAATCCAAAGCTGCTTCTTTTCTAAGCGGCACCATGTCTTCTGCTGTATATCCATAATCACGTAATTCCAGCTTACCTATGGTTGGATCTGGTAGATCCTGAATATCCATTCTTGCATCATCCAGTAGATCCTCTACCCCTTCTTCATCTGCCTGGATCACTGCATCTGCTAGATTTCTTACCAGAGTCCTAACTTTCTCTTCCTCACCGATCAGATTCGCATATTCAAAAAGCTGTTCTTTTACATCTGTTGGAAATTCTATGCCTCTACGCTCTGCCTGACTGATCTGTCCCTGCGTGTATTCCTGCATTTTCTGTGTTTCTCTACCCGTTATCCTGTTTCTTGCCATATAAATTCCTCCTGTGTTCTAAAAAATGGCATAACCGACAGAACCTTCTTCTACCAAATTATGCCATCTTTCCTCTTTATTCCAGACCGAAGTCCCGTTTTCTGGTTTCCTTGCCAGTTTCACTTTCCCGCTGACTCTTTTCCTTATAAATCTGCAGTTTCTCATGGATAGAACCTCGTGCCGGTCTTTCTTCTTTCTCTTTTGATTCCGACTGCTCTGTTTCTGTATCTTCCCGTTCATCCATATTGAGAAGTGCATTTAACTCTGACAGTCGCTCCAGTTTTTGGTTCAGTTCCTCTTCTTTTGGAAATGGCTTCCCGACTTCCTCTTTGGCGTTTGTCATCTGCTCCTGTACCGTTTCCAGCCGTTGTTCTGCTTCTGCCAGTTTCTCCGGATAACTTTCTAAAAGATTATTGATACGAGTGATATTTCCTAGAGCATCGGCTCCCAATCGAACTTTAGCTACCGATTCATGCTTTACAGACAGGATAAACTCTTTGCTCCAACTGTCGAATTGGATTCTCATGTTAAATCCCTGATAGCTTCCAATATCCATAGCTGCATCCACAGACTTAATTTCTTTGCAGACCGCCAGAAGAGCCGCTCCTGCCTCTTTCTTTTCTGTGAACACTTTGCCACTGATTTCCATAGAAAACTGCTCTGGATCTGTGATTTTGTACTCAGAAAAATGAGCGATGTCTGCCTTGTAGCTGTCAATGATCTCTGTCAGTTTTGCAATCTGTTGTGGAAAATTCCTTGCAATATCATCTTCCAGTCGATACTGGTTATTCATGTGGTTGGCTTTTAAAAGTTTTAATTTTGCCACATCAACATCCAATGCCATCTTCTCTTTTACTGCCGGATTTCCGGTTGCAAGAGCTTTGACCTCTGCATAGGAAAGTGCCGCTTCGTCTACATCTTCACAGCTTCGCACAGGTGCTTTGCTGGTCATAATCTGAGAAATGAATTTCTGCTTGTTCTCAATCAACTGCCACATGTAGCTGTCAAATGTGGATTCAGTTACATACCGGAAGATATGAACCTTTTTATTATGGTTTCCCTGACGGATAATACGTCCTTCCCTCTGTTCCAAGTCAGATGGTTTCCAGCCAATATCCAGATGATGCAACGCAATCAGACGATCCTGCACATTGGTTCCTGCACCCATCTTTGCTGTAGAACCAATCAAAAAACGAACCTGTCCGGATTTCACTTTTCCAAACAGCTCCGTCTTCTTTGCTTCTGTATTTGCATCATGAATAAAAGCAATCTCTTTTTCCGGCACTCCTTTTTCCATCAGTTTCCGTTTCAGGTCGTCGTAGACATTAAAACTGCCATCGCCTTTCGGTGTACTCAAATCACAGAAAATCAATTGTGCTGATTTCTGTGCTGCTGTGTCTTTCCAGATTTCATAGCTTTTCTCTGCACAGACTGATATCTTGCTTTCCGGATTGTCTGGCAATAATTCGTTCACTAAACGCTGATCCAATGCTAACTTTCTTCCATCATTGGTGATTTTCAGCATATTATCAACCGCGGCATCTACTCCGCCATTTCTGACAACTTCCGCACGTTCTCCAAGGCTTTCTACGATTTCTTTCTGCTGTTCCGTTGGTTTCAGCACCACTGTTTCATATTCTGCTTCCGGCACAGGAAGCTTTAACTGATCGGAAGTCTTGATATCTGCAATCTCCTTGAACATATTCATCAGTTCCGGGATATTATAAAACCGTGCAAATCTGGACTTTGCACGATATCCTGTTCCTTCGGGAGCAAGTTCGATGCTCGTGACAACTTCTCCAAAAGTGGAAGCCCAGGAATCAAACAGTCCAAGTCCCATATTTTGTAATTTACTGTTCTGCAGATATCGCTGCATAACATATAATTCCGTCATACTATTGCTGATTGGTGTGCCCGTGGCAAAAGTAATGCCTTTTCCTCCAGTAATCTCATCCAGATACTGACATTTATTGAACATATCTGCCGACTTCTGTGCTTCGTTCTGTGCAATCCCGGCTACATTCCTCATTTTTGTATAGAGAAACGCATTTTTATAGCTGTGTGCTTCATCTACATACAAGTGATCTACTCCCAGTTCTTCAAACGTAACTACCTGATCTTTTTTTTCTTTCTGATTCAGCTTTTCCAGCCTTGTCTGCAGTGTCTTTCTGGTTTTTTCAATCTGTTTGACGGTATAACGTCCGCCATCCTGTTCATACCTTGCACTCTGAATCGCCATTTCCAGATCATCAATCTGCTTCCGCAGCATAGCTTCCTGCCTCTCATCAGAGATTGGTATACGCTCAAACTGGGAATGACCAATAATAATAGCATCGTAATTTCCCATAGCGATTCTGGCACAGAACTTTTTCCGATTCGCCGGTTCAAAATCTTTCTTGGTTGCCACCAGAATATTGGCACCTGGATATAACTGCAGGAATTCTGCTCCCCACTGCTCCGTCAAATGGTTTGGAACGACAAAGAGGTTTTTCTGAGATAATCCCAGACGTTTGCTCTCCATTGCAGCCGCTACCATCTCGTAGGTCTTCCCAGCTCCTACTACATGAGCAAGAAGCACATTATCACCATAAAGCTGATGTGCGACTGCATTTTTCTGGTGTGGGCGAAGCTCAATTTCCGGATTCATTCCAGGGAATGTCAGATGGCTGCCATCATATTCACGAGGTCGGATACTGTTAAATCGTTCATTGTAAACTTTTACCAGTCTTTCACGCCTCTGCTGATCTTTAAAAATCCAATCCTTAAATGCTGCTTTCATGGCATCCTGCTTCTGTGATGCCAGCATGGTTTCTTTCTTATTGAGGACACGGATTTCATCACCATTCTCATTGACACTCTTATCATAGATGCGTACATCTTTCAGGTTCAGGGTATCTTCCAGAATCTTATAGGCATTTGCTCTCTCAGTTCCATACGTTGCATAGGCAAACGCATTTCTCGGACTGTCGGCATTCTTTCCTGTAATCCTCCATTCACCATTGACCTCAGAGTATTTTACCTGTATTTCCTTCTGTGCAAGATACCACGGGGTATGAAGCAGTTCCCGCATAAAGTCCTGATAATCCGATGGTTCAATCCAGGTTGCCCCAATCCTTATTTCTATTTCAGATGCTTCCAGATTTCTTGGCTGAACTGCCTCCAATGCACGGACATTCGGTGTAAATTCCGGACGATTCTCTGCAAAGGTTCTCGCAGTATTTAATTTATCCCTGACATTTCCGGACAGATATTCATCTCCGCTCTCCCACTGGTCTGTCAGTGGATTCTTAAAGATAACTCCAACCAGTTCCTCCGTGATTTTTTCTTCTGTCTTTCCAGTCAGCTGTGCCATATAGTTCAGATCCACCTTTGCTCTTTCATTCAAAGATAATGCTAACGCTTCTGTCGCTGTCTCAACGCTTGTCACAGCGACCGCCTTTTTAATGGTTCGCTTAGTAAACATGTCTGCTTTTCGTTTCAGCGTTCCATCTTCGTTCAAGTCTTCCAGTGAACACAGCAGACAATAAGAAGAGTCATCAGAAAATGCACGTTTGTTGGCATTACTTCCAATGACTCCATACTTTGCCGTGTAGGTATCATATACCTGATTCAGTTTCTCCTGCTGTTTCTGGATTTCTTCGTCTGTGACGGATTCCTCCATCTGCATGGCGATCAACTCCCGGACAGTATCACGGATTGCAACCATGCCTTTTACACGTTCTGCAGTAGCGGCAGGCATCTTCACCTGATTCATCAATGAGTTGACACGGTAATATACCTGATCATCTACCACCGTATAGCTGTAATTTCGGATATTTGGATCTGCCGGAATACTCTCTGGCATCTCATCCAGTTCTGTTTCCACATCTACTGCCGGTACCATGCTTCCATGAATGTTCTTGACCGCTTCTGCAAGCTGGAGTTCAAGGTCAGCACCTTCTATCGGCATACAAGTTGTTTCCGTACCATATGGACCCGATACTTCTTTCATCTCACCCAGAATCATTTCAGGATGGTCTGCAAAATACTGGTTGACTGTAATTCCATTGGTATCACTTCCAAGATTCACCCACTCCGGCATCTCTTTTGTCATGCTGTCACGCTTCTGGAAAAACAAAATATCAGCACTGACTTCTGTTCCTGCATTTGCCTTAAAAGCTGTGTTGGGCAGTCGGATTGCTCCCAACAGATCTGCCCTCTCTGCCAGATATTTCCGTACTTCCGGTGACGCCTTATCCATGGTTCCCTTTGTTGTGATCAACGCAGCCACACCACCTGGCCGTAACTGATCTATCGTTTTGGCAAGAAAGTAATCATGAATCATGAAATTGAAGCGATCATACTGACGGTCATTGACCTTATATGCACCGAATGGCACATTTCCAATCGCCACATCAAAGAAATCATTAGGATAATCTGTCTTCTCAAAACCTTTGATCTGAATATTGGCATCAGGATAGAGCAGCTTTGCAATTCTGCCGCTGATGCTGTCCAATTCCACACCATAAAGTTTGGACTGGTTTAGATTCTCCGGAAGCATTCCAAAAAAGTTCCCGACTCCCATAGATGGCTCCAGGATATTTCCTTTTGTAAATCCCAGATTCTCCAACACCTGATACATACTGTCAATCACAATCGGCTGTGTATAATGAGCATTTAAGGTGGAAGCTCTGGCGGCAGCATATTCCTCCGGTGTAAGAACCGTCTTTAATTCCAGATATTCTGTCTCCCATGCAGCTTTTGTTTCATCAAATGCATCTGCAAGACCTCCCCAGCCAACGTACCTGGATAAAATCTCCTGTTCCTCTGGTGTCGCATTACGGTTCTCATCCTCACATTTCTTCAACAGCTGGATTGCCATGATATTGGCACGGAACTTTTCTTTTGCTGTACCCTGTCCAAGCTCATCATCTGTGATGCGGAAGTTCGTTGCTGGAATCGGTTCTGATATTCCGTTAATCTCTTCCAAAGATTCTTTTTCTTCCGATACCTCAACTTCTCCAGATAATTCTTTTTCTTTTTTATCATAATCTGTCCACACACGATTAGAAATAGCAGTGAAATACGAGGACTCTTCCTCCATTATTTCTTCCCTGATTTCCCGTAATTTATCTAGGGTATCCGCATTTACTGTTTTGTTGTGATAATGATAATAAAGTACTTCTTGTCCAAGTTTTACATCCAGACGTTCCAATTCTTGTGTTGACATTCGATTCCAAATATCATCTTTTTCCGTATGAATCGTGAAACCTTCTCCATCATCATGATATTCTAATGTGTATTGAAGTTGATTCTCTTCTCCCTTAACTTTGCAATCAAAATCATGAATTGTTGTTCTGGTACCAGACATATATTCTGAATCAACTAATTGCAAATCAGTTATATCTTCAGCGGTCAAAGTATCCTGCTTCTGTTGTTCTCCTAACATCTGCTGTGCTTCTTCCAGATCTGCCTGTCTTTGTGCTTCCTGTCGCTCTTCGTACTTTTCCATTTCTTCTGGTGACAAATAATCATCTGTGCGGATTAACTGGCAGACACGTTCTGCAACTTTGTTCCACTTTAATAAAACTTCTACCTCTGGACTGCCAATTTTCCCTTTTGCAAGTTTTAATCCTTTTGCATCATGGGATGCGTCGGAAGCACCTGCTCCTGGTATTCCGGGTGAAGAACCACCTGTTCCATACTCATTTTTCAGGAACTCAGCTGCATCTTTCATATCATGGTGCTCCATGAAATATTCGTAAATCCGGTTACGTCCTCCGGCAGTAATTCCGCCTCTTCTTAACACTGCATCAATTTCATCCTGTGTGATAAAGGACAGTGCCGGTCGCTCTACCTTGAATTGCTGATCCACCCAGAAACGCTCCCTCTGGAGATCTTTATAACGCTGGAAATATTCCGGATTATGCTGGATTTCCCAACGATGATAATCTTCTGGATTCTTTTCCATATCTTCCTGAAGCCATTCAAAACGATAGGCAGTCGCAGCTGCTTCTTCTGGATCTGTCCAAGCTGCTCCCACTACGTCCTGCCAGTCAGAATAAGACAGCTGTTCTTCTCTGTTTCTGCTCGTATCACGAAAATGGAGTGCCAGAAGATCAGTCATTTCTTCCTGCTCCTGCTCGATAGCATTATTGGAGATAAGATTATCAACGTAATTTCCTTCCTCATACATATCCCAGATCCTGTCAGCAGCTTCTTCCCACGTAACGATACGGTCAAAGTTTCTTCTTGCAGAGTCACCTCTCCGGATACGGATACCATCGTTGTCGTACCAGATACTGATTTTCTGATTATCTATGGTAAATCCTTTTCCTCCGGTGCCATATTCATCTTTCAGGAAACTTTGCATTTCTTCATTATCCAGACCTTCGATCAGTCTTGCAGTAATGTGAAACAGTGTATTTTTCTGTCCACTTCCTGTTCGGAGAATATCGTCTACCACTTCATCAGAAATAAGAAAAGCAGCTGGCTGTTCTAATGCAGCTGCCGCTTTCCTTATTTCTCCTAACTGTTCTTCTTCTGTTGGGAACAGGCTTAACTGTAAATAATCTCCTGGATCACCAGTTCCTCTGCCTGTGCTTTGATCTGGTTCATGTGTCTGGTCCACGCCATTGTGTCTGCCATCTTGTCCGGTGCCGGATCTTTCTCCAGAAGTTCGTTTATCAGGTTGTCTACTCTCTGTCTTGCCTGACTGTCGACCTCCATCAGATGACTGTCCAGACGGTTCTGCAGTGTCAGAATGTTGAACCTGGCTACTTTGTGACTTCTCAGATACTCTTTCCGCATCATTCCGTACTTCCCGATTGTTCCGCTTGTCTCTTCTAGGCTGATATCCGGAATCTGATACTCTCCGTTCTGGCTGTAACTGATCTCTCTCATAGTCCGTTTCCTCCTTATTTTCTTCTCTATTTTCTGTGTTATTTGTTTTGTTTTCACGAATTAACGTGTTAAATTCATTATAGACTACTTCTTTTTCTTTTGCAACCATTTTCAGGTCATTTTCCAGATCATTCAACACATACCGTCCAATCTGCATCAGGACTGGCCTGCTGATTTCGTTGACTGCACTTCCCAGATGTCCTAATATTTTCAGCTGATTGAAGTCCGTAATATGCCGAAAATCCTCTGCATCCAGATATTCCTGTACATCCAGTCCACACCGGTTTAGTAATACATACCAGACACTATTGGTCATCAGTTCCCGAAATTCGACTTCCTGATTCTGTTCGTCCAGTTCTTCCAGAAATGTCCCTGTTACGTCAAGTCTCAGTTCTTCCAATGCATCAGGAAGCCATTCCTGCATACTCTCCTTCGCTGCCTGATGCAGGCTTTCAGCAAGTCCTCCTTCCGTATCTTCCAGTGATAATTGCTCCTGCAGATAATCTGCCACCAGCTGTTCTCCTTCCACCGGAAGATTCCATAACTGAGGATCCTTTCCAAGATTCCGCACTTTATAAGTGTCCTGCACATCAAATACATACCGAAGTTTTGTTTTCGGTCCGGAAGTATTGTCAATCAAGGCAATCCCCTTGGATCCCTTTTTGATCCAGCGGTACATCTTCTGATTCCAGATTTCCATGGATGCTACGGCAGTTGCTTCCGGTCGCTGTGCATAAATTAAAAGCTGTTCTGGAAAAATATACTTATACAGTCTGGATGCCGTGTTTAGGAACCGCATCCATTCCTGCGGACTGGCAGCTACATCTTTTGCCACCTCTTCCGTCAGCTGTTCCATTGCATATAATTTATTTGCCATGTGCTACTCCTTTTCATAAAATCAGGGACTGCTTGGCACAGTCCCCTTAAAATCATCGTTGCTTCTCTTTATAATGCTGCGGCAAGATCTTTTGACTTATTTTTTGGCACTTTGTCTGCTTCTTTTGCCTTGATTTCTGCCTTAGCTTTCTCCAATCTTCCATGGATTCCACCTTTTACTTCCGCTTTTTCGGCTGCTTTTTCCTTTTCCAAACGAGCTTCCCTGCGCTCAGCATTTTCCATTACTGCAGTCTTTTTGTCACAAAACTGAACCTTATCGGAAAGCTGTTCCTGTCTTTCCACCTGTGTCTCATTGACTTCCTGTACCATCGCATTTAATTCTGGAACCTGAAAAATACCGTTATCCGGGAGAATCAGCACTTCATGAACGGAAGATGGGATAACAAAGTAATCACTTCCCAGGCATTCCCCAATCTGTTTCCGAATATCTTCCTGCAGTAACAGGGAAGCTCCATTCATCTTAGATTCATTGGTAAGGCAGAACATTGGATTCTCCACAGTTTCCATATCCAGTTTTTCATTCAAAAGATTCTTCGGTGTTCCTCCAAAAATCATAGATTCGATAATCTGTGTCATACCCACCAGTTGCACGCCTCTGTTCGTATCTGCCATCATCGCATCTGCCTGAATCTGTTCGACAGATACTCCCCATTCGTTCATCAGAGAAACAGTTACTGGAATACTGCTGATTCCCTCTCCATTTTCCTCCAGATTTACTGCATAATAAGCTGCAAAATCTCCGTGTTCTGTGACTACTTTGTCTGCCAAACGATCGGTATTCCATTCTTTGTCACAAATTCTCATCTGTAATTTGTCCTTCATCTTCTCATAATCAAGAATATCCGGAACTCCCATATCAAAAAATTCTGCTTTACCCTGTGCTTCAATACGCATATCAGCTACATCCCCAACACAAGAATCTACATCTTTCCCATTGATATATTCCTGGTAGAGGGAATCCAGATAGACTGTCGGTACGATTCTCTGATTCCCATTTGGAATTGTAATGCCAGTAAGCTTCAGTCCATTGTTTTTTTCTACTTCCTGAAGTTTAATTTCTGCGTCCCTGTAAGACTCTGGCAGATACTCCTTTACATTGTCTTTGACATATTCATAAAATTCTTTTCTGTTCATCATACGCTTTTACCCCTTTCTGATCATGTGATGGTTCATTCTTTTTCTGCTGACCATCTGCTCAGCTTTCTTCTGATAAGCCATCATTCTCTTTACTGTTTTCTCCTGGTTTTTTCGTGCTTCCTGTCTTTTTTCCATTGCTTTCATCATAGTTTTCTGTTCCTTTCTGTGATTTTTTGTATGAAAAAGGGAGCCTCACATAGAAGCTCCCAATCATAACCGTTGGTTTTAGTTTCCTTATTTGGTTTTCCTTTTTCTACTGATATAAAGTCCTGCCATACCTCCTGTGGAGATTACCAGAAGCAGAATCGGCAGCCAGATATTCGTGCTGTCACCTGTTTTTGGTGCATTTGATACCTTTGTCTCTTCATGGGACTGTGGTGTATCCGGTGTGTTCGGTGTTTCTGGAACTTCCGGTTTCTCATTTGTCAGATTGAAAGTAACTTCCACGACTGGTGTACTGTCATTCACATAAGCAAATGTCACTTCATGCTTGGTCTGATCCAGTGTGTATCCATCCAGTGTTTTTGTTTCCACCAGATAATACTTGATTGCTGTATCATATTTGCCGTTCTTAAATGTGGCAATCTCATACAGCTTACTTTCTGCATGACCGGCAGCGTCTGTCCTTAAGGTTTCCAGAACTTTTCCTTTGCTGTCACGGAGTTCAAATTCTACCCCTTTCAGCGGTTCTCCTGACGATTTATCTGCCTTATTGAGAATCACTTTTCCCTTGGCAGTATCATCTTTCATAGCCACTTTCTGGACTTCTCCAGTATCCTTCACCTCAAATGTCACATCAGATGTCAGAAGATATCCTTTCGGTGCCTGCTCTTCACGCAAGGTATATTTACCGATTGGCAGTTTTTCGATATAGTGTGCTTCCTCTGTGGAAGTCCAGCTCTCTACTACCTGATCATCCTTATCGAGAATCGTCAGTTTCGCACCTGGAATCTCAGTTTCTCCTGTGATATCCGTCTTACTGATCTGCACTTTTGTCACATCATCTTTCATCTCATGCTTCTGAACCTCTGCTGTATTCTCTACTGTAAAAATAATACTTTCTGCAGTGACATATCCATCTGCCGGTTTTGTCTCTGTCATGGTGTATTCTTTACCAACAACCAGTTCTTTGATCACATGGGATTCTTCCGTAGAAGTCCATTCATCTACTGTATTGCCATCTGAATCCGTCACTTTCAGGTGTGCACCTGGAAGTTCTTTACCTGTTGTCAGGTCTGTTTTGGTCAGCTCCACTGTGGTTGACTGATTTTCAAAAGTAAAGTCGTAGCTTACTTCTGCCTGGTCTTCTCCGGCATATTCAAAGGTAAATTCCTGTACTTCATCTGTTGTAACAAATCCGTCAGGTGCATAGATTTCTTTCACATAGTATTTTCCGTCTACCGGAAGATCTGCCGTAAAAGTGATCTGTCCTTTTTCATCCGTTACTCGCTGCTCGATCAGACTGTCTTTCTCAAGAAGTACCTCGCCCTTTGCATTTTTTATATTTTCACTGGTATAAAGACCGAAGACACCACCTGCAAGGACACGTTCTGTATCTTTTTCTTTCTTCAGAACCGCAACCTTTACTTTCTGACGGGCATTCTGCCATTTCTCATCATAAGTGATGACTGGTGTGTCCTGATCACGGTAGGAAAGATCAACATATCTCGGCTCTTTGTCCAGCACATAACCATGGGCTGTTTTTACTTCCTTCACATAGTATTTTCCAGCCGGGAGATCTCCCATCTGTGCAATAC
This sequence comes from Blautia sp. MSK20_18, assembly GCF_020553125.1. Lineage (NCBI taxonomy): Bacteria > Bacillati > Bacillota > Clostridia > Lachnospirales > Lachnospiraceae > Blautia > Blautia sp. MSK20_18. Next base: position 12,046 of record NZ_JAJCGR010000028.1, on the reverse strand, counting down.
CATTGGAATCTGTGGTAATGGTTCCCACTTTTTCATCTACTTTGAAATAATCTTCACTGACACCATCTGCCGCTTTAATATCTTCCGCAGCAAATACATCGAACGTCACATCTGTAAGGCTTCCGGTTACATACTCAAAAAGATGCTCCACGGTACCTTTTACATGATCCAAAAGTGTCACTTTATCCAAAAACTCTCCATTTTTGTTGATGATCAGAAGTCCTGTCGGTACTTCATCTTTCATCTCTACTTTCTGAATCTCGGCGGTATCTTCCAGCGTGAACTTCACATCCGTTGCTTTCAGATATCCATAAGGTGCCATTTCCTCACGAAGAGTGTATTCCTCTCCAACTGTCAGGCGTTTGATCACATGTGGCTGATCTTTTACAGACGTCCACTGATCCACAACATTTCCTTCTTTATCAAGAACGGTGAGTTTCGCCCCATCCAGCTCCACACCTGTTGTTACATCAGATTTCATGATTTCTACTGTTGTCGGCTGGTTCTTTTTCACAGTTTTCAGTTTTACTGTCTTCACATCCTGTCCCTGGTAAGAAGCATCCAGATTCAGAACTTCATCAGAGGATACGAATCCCACCGGTGCTTTTAACTCTTTCACATAATACTGTCCAAGTGGCAGATCCAGCGTACATACTGCAAGACCATCGTTATCAGAAGTCATTTCCTGTAAGAGTGTGTCTGCTTTCACGATCACTTTTCCATCTGCCTTAATATCCGCTTTGTTATAGATACCAAAGACAGCTCCTGCTACGGTTGCACCATTTTCTGCATCCTGTTTTTCTACCTGGATTACAACTTTCTGTCGGTCATCGCCAACAGTCACTTCCTGTTCGATCACAGGTGTATCCTGATTGGCATAGACAAATGCGACTTCTGATCTGTCATGGTTCAGTACGAATCTTTCCGGTGCAGTCTTTTCTACCACATAGTAAGAACCAAGCGGCAGATTCTCTGCAACTGCTTTTCCGTCTTCCCCGGTCGTTACCGTTGTTACCAGTGCATCTTTTGCATAGATCAGCTGTCTGTTTCCGTTTTCATCTTTCTGATAATCCGGTGTATAGATATTTTCAGCTGCATAGACATTAAATTCCGCACCCTTCAGGTATCTTTCTTCATAAACAAAATCCTTTTTGAATCCGGTCAGCATTTCACCTTTTTTATAGATCGTCAGCTTTCCTTTTACCGGATGGTTCTCGTAATCTACCGTAATAATGGCATCTCCGCTCTCAGAATCCATCTGGTATGCTGTGTTTGCATCCACCGCAATCTCTACATAGTTCTTATTGATTGTGTACCCTTCCGGTGCATTAACTTCCTCAATCCGGTAATGTCCGATCTTCAGATTCTTCGGCATGATCAGATATCCCTGGCTGTCCGTAAAATAGGACTTATGGGTTGTTGTCACTGGGTAAGTTGTTACCTGTTCCACATACTTTTTGTTGTCCAGGTCATATACCTTAAATTCTGTTCCGGCAATCAATACGGATTTCTTTGTTTCATCGTCTTTTTTCACGATTTTCAGTTTTGCCTTAAACTCTTCATCCAGAAGCACTCGCCAGATCTGTGGCTCATTTGGATGATGCTCTGTGATATTCACTTCAAAATCATCGACTGGCTTGTAGTTGTGCGGTGTTGTTGTCTCACGCACGATATAGCTTCCAAATGGTAATGGAATACTGCAGGCATACCCTTTTTCATCTGTGAAAATCTCAGTTGCTCCATTTTCTCCACTCACTACTGGTTTTGCAGAATCAAAATCATAACTTCCATCTGCTTTCTTTGTAAGGGAAGATTTCAGATAAACTGTAAATCCAGCTCCGGATAACAGATCTGCATCGGTCTTTCCATTGTTGGCTGCTTTAATGATCTGGAATGGCTGCTTGATGACCTGCTCACTGGAAGTGCACTCTCTTTTTACTTCTGCTGTCATATCTCCTTCATAACTGCACGTAAGATCATGCTCTTCTGTATCTTCCAGGTATCCGGTCGGAGGTGTAATCTCTTTGATATAATATTTGCCAAGATACAAGCCATTTACAGAAACCTGTCCTTTGTCATCTGTTGTAAGAGAAGCTACCTGTTCTCCTGCTTTATAAATAGTTCCTGTTGCTCCGTCCGGATGCACGATATTTTCACGGGCATACAGACCATAAACTGCACCTTCCAGTGTGGCATCTCCCTGTGGTACTGCTTTTCCTGTTTCTTTATCAACTTTGAATAAATTGATTTTTGCTGTCACACGGTCATTGCTGAAGGTATGGGCAAATGATACGGTTGCTTCTTTATCATTGGTGTAAGAAAACTTGAACGTATACACATCTTCTGTATTTCTTACATAGCCTTCCGGTGCCTGATCTTCTTTTACAAAATAGGAATATCCAATCGGAAGATCTGCTGTGAATTTTGCAGTTCCATCTGTGCCAGTAGTTGCTTTCTCAATCAGTGTTCCTTTTTTCACAACAACGGTTCCGTCTGCATTTCTAATATCATCGGATGCATACAGAGCAAAAATACCGCCATTCAGTGGTTTCTTGGTGTCTTTATCCTGTTTTACTACGGAAACATCTGCTTTCTGTCTCTCGTTGTTAAAAGTCACATCTGCAAATACAACTTCTTTATTCTGTCCGGCATAGGTCAGAGTCACTGGCTTTTCTTCGCTGCCGTTATAGAAATTGTCCGGTGCTTTTGCTTCTTTTACCACATAGGTTCCAAGATGCAGGTTTTTCAGTGTGACAGAACCATTCTCACCTGTTGTCAGATTTTCTTTTACCAGGTCACCTTTGCTGTACACTTTTGTGCCATAAGCAGTTACGATATCCGCTCCGGCATACACGTTATACACTGCATTTTTCTGTCTGCGGTTTTCATACTGAAATACCGTTCCATTTTCACTGACATCTGCTCCGGTAAGAACTTGTCCTTCTTTATAAATGGTAAGTTCTGCACTCTGCTCTTTGTTTACCACAATTACAGAAGATGTCTTACCGACTACCAGATTAACATTCGTCGCAGTTGCACTTACCGCATATCCCTGTGGTGCTGTGATTTCTTTCAGATAAACAGTATCCTGTGTCTTGATGATCGTTACAGAGGATTTTCCATTCTTATCTGTGGCAGGCATCTGAGCGATCAAGTTGGTGCAGGCTGCATCGCTGTATACGCCAAATACCGCACCTTTCAGGTTGATATCACCAGCCTCATCTTTCTTTACGATTTCGATGGTAGCCTGTTCAATCCAGGACACTTTAAAATCAACATATTTTTCGTCTGTTACACCCTCACCAAACACCAGAGCTAAGTCCTGTGTATCGGATCCGGTAGAAATTTTATAAGCAGAGTAATCTTTTGTAATACTTCCCTTCATGGTAGAGGACCAGCTCTGTCCCACATCACTCACCTGTGTCAGTGGTGCAGAAAGATAAAACTTTGTTCCTCCGCAAATTTCTACACTTGCACCAGCTTTACTTGTTGTGCCTGTGCTTAGATTATGAAGTTTCACACCAGACGGAAGCTTCATCGTAATTGTCTGCAGCTTATCTGCTTTAAATGTAATATCTTTGGTTCTCTGTGAATTGCCATCCACATAAGCTTTTACATCTCCATCAGAAAATGACATTGCTACATCCGGAATTTCCGGCTGAGAAACACAGTAGTTATACAACTTCATTGCTAAGTTTTTGGCTGTACTGTTTGCTCCGGAAAAGGCATCTCCACTTCCGTTTGCATAAGAAGCAGCCAGATGGACAAGAATAAACTTAGCTCCTGCACTCAGATTTCCATAACCATTCTCTTCTGTAAAGAATCCTTCATCACCTGCAGCCTTGGTTCCGTAATAACAAACCTTTGCAAGTGCTTTACCATCACTAACCTTACTAATGGTATAATTCCCTGTTCCCGGTCCTGGTTTTGATGGCTGTACACAATAAGCTGTTGCAGAAACATTTCCAAACTTAACCGTGTACTTGTAGGTCAGATAAGATCCATACCCATAATCTGCATAACTGTACATAGCTCCTCTGGTAACAGATACTTTCTGTGCAGCCCTTGCACTTGTCATTGCCATAAAGGTAATGGTTTCACCAGCTTCCATGGCATATAAATCGATTCCTTCCTCTTCAGCCTGCTCCAGGGCATCCGATACCGTCAGTCCTGTTTCCGGATCCGTTGTGTTTTCGGTATCTTCTTCCATATCCGGTAACAGTTCGCTTGCCTGGGACTCAAACTCCTCCAGCTCACCTTCCGTCACTTCCTCTGTTGGAAGCAATTCCGAGTCTGCTTCTGAATCCTCCGTTTCCTCTGTCTGCTGTTCACTGCCAGCTGTTTCGGATTCGGTTACTGCTTCACTCCCTGCAGTTTCTGTCTGCACTTCTGTTTCTTTCTCAAGCACAATCAGCTTTCGGCTGATCTGATACTTCGGATGCTCCTGATTTACCGGTTCCACATAATAGACCGCTTTGTAAGTGTCCGCATGATCTGTCGTAAAATCCTCATTCTTATCATTCTTTGCTTCCTCAAATGTGACTTTGACCTTGTTATCATCCTTGATTTCCAGTCCGGTATAATCTGATTTCACATCAAATACACTGCCTGTTTCGATTTCATAATCTTTGGCAGTCACCACCTCATCTTCATCCAGAAGGTCTTTCACTTCCTCATAAAGTGGAGGTTTCTCCTCTGGCTGGATCTCCGCTGCATATGCCGTCATCGGAGATAGCACTGTACTAAGCATTGTCATGCCTGCCAGCAAGCCAGATACTACTTTTCTAAAATTACCTTTTTTCTTCATGCTAAGGTCCTCTCTTTCATATATTTGTATTAAAACAGACAGTCCTTAGACTGCCTGCAATACACTACTTATCGTTGTGGAAAAATCAGATTGAACTGTACATTTCCCTCTCCGGGATCAACCATCTCCACAGTTGCTTCGTACTGTCTCCCTGTTTTTCTTGATACCAGATCCTTATAATGGATTTTTCCTTTAGACAGGAACTTCTTTGCTGCCGTCTTATCCATCTTTTTTCCCTGGCTTGCAAGGAATTTATCATTCTTCCACAAGGTAAAAGCACAGTTCCGATCAGAACAGTAGAAATTTACTTTTCCTTCCCGGACATCTGCTCCACATCGGGGACATTTGCCAATGACTTCTCCTTTTGCCTTTCCCTGAAACTGATTTTTCTTCTCTTCTGAAATACCCTGATACCTGGCAACCAGTTCCTGCATCAGTTCTGTAATCCCATTTAGGAATTCATCTGCTGTCTCTGTATTCTGGGCAATGTGATTCAATGCCATTTCCCACTCTGCGGTCATCTTCGGAGATTTAATCTCATCTGGCAGAACCGTAATCAGTACATTACCATCATCTGTCGGCACCAGATTTTTCTTTTCCCTTTTCACAAAACCAGACTGAATCAGTTTTTCAATGATTGCTGCCCTTGTTGCCGGAGTACCAAGTCCTTTCTTTTCCGTATCTTCGGTCAGTTCTTCATTCCCTGCACGTTCCATCGCAGAAAGCAGGGTATCTTCTGTGTACTGTTTCGGTGGCTGTGTAAAATGCTCCGATACAAAAGAATCACAGGGACCGTAATGCTTGCCTGCCCAGATATCCAGCTCCGGCTCTTCTTTCTCAATCTTTACTCCAAAGAACTGTTTTAATTTATTTTCGATTGCCTTGAATCCTTCCTGCTTTGTTTTCTTTGCTGTGAGATAAAACGTATGATAATTGCAGGTGATCTGGCATTTATGGCTTTCATAAATATAAGGATCTGCAGTTGCTGTCAGAACCCTGGCACTGATCAGATACAAAATCTTGCGGTTTCGTTCTTTCAGTTCACCAATATCTGCTTTGGCTACTTCCATGGTTGGGATAATCGCATGGTGATCGGATACTTTCTTTGAATTTAATACCTTACTCACGTCTGGGTGATATTCCAGACCTTCAGCATAAGGCATTTTCCCAAGTAACATCTGAATCAGTGTTTCAGTGCTTTCTCCCATCTCATCTGTCAGATACTGGCTGTCTGTTCTCGGATAAGTGACCAGCTTCTGCTCATACATCTCCTGCACGGCATCCAATGTCTGCTGTGCGGTATAGCCAAACATTCTGTTTGCTTCCCTCTGCAGAGTGGTCAGATCATAAAGTTTCGGAGAGCGGACCGTTTTCTCTTTCACATCATCCTTCTCCACTTCACACATACGCTCCATACAGTCCGCAGCCACTTTATCTGCATCTTCTTTTTTCTGAAAATGCTCTGTGACCGCATCCATCTCGTCAAACTTGATATGAGCCATATAATATTTTTCTTTGGTAAATTCCTTGATCTTCTGATTTCGATCCACGATCATGGCAAGTGTTGGTGTCTGCACTCTTCCAACTTTCAGATTCTGGTTATACAGAACGGAAAAAAGACGGCTCGCATTGATTCCCACCAGCCAGTCTGCCTTTGCCCTGCAAAGTGCTGACTGATAGAGACTGTCATAACACGAACCGTCTTTTAATGACGCAAATCCTTCTTTAATTGCCTGTTCCTCCATGGAAGAAATCCATAACCGTTTCATCGGCTTTTTGCATTCTGCCTGCTCATATACCAAACGAAAGATTAACTCTCCTTCACGTCCTGCATCAGTAGCACAAATCACTTCATCTACTTTGGAATCTCTCATCAGTTTTTTCAAGATTCCAAACTGTTTCTTTGTGCCCTCCAAAATCTTGTGTTTCCAATATTCAGGCACAATCGGCAGATCTTCATATTTCCATTTTTTATATTTTTCATCGTATTCCGATGCATCGCATAATCCAACCAGATGTCCTACGCACCAGGAAACGATATAACCGTTTCCCTCCACGTAACCATCTTTTCTTGTTCTGGCTCCAATCACGGAAGCCAGTGCCATCGCAACCGATGGTTTTTCTGCAATCACTAACTTCATTTACTCCTGCTCCTCTTCTTCATCTTCCAGCACATTATCGTCAAAATCTTCATCTCTCAGGATTTCCGGTTCTGTACTTTCTTCCTGCTCATCTGCATCGTCTACTTCCCGTTTTTCTGACTCTGAATCTTCGGATTCATCTTCATCCTCCTCCATCTCATCCTCGTCATCATATTCATGCTTTGGTTTATAGACTTTGAAGTAATATCCTCCTGCCGCAGCTCCGACTGCAACCAGTGCAATCAAAAGATACGTTCCAAATGGACTTTTATCTTCTGGCATCTGAATGTCATCCTCTACCTTATCTTTCTCAGCTGACTCTGTCGTTTCCGGTTTTTCTTCCTCTGCTTTTTTCTCTGGTTCTGCATAAACAGTATCTACTTCCGGAAGTGTCACGGAATCAGAAAGTGTGAAGTTCATCAGATCTTTCTCACTAACTTCGGTAAGGAAATACACATTATCCTGCGATTTTGAATTGTCGATGATCAGATAGAAAATCTTACCACTCTTAGTTGAAATGGTATAAAACTCTTTTGTGCCTTCCGTAGCTGTTTTAGTAACAGAATCTGCTGTCTCGCCTTCTTTATTAAGCTGTTCCTCAATACCTGTTACTGTCCGATCATCCACAGTTCCTTTTGCATCTGTCGGCTCAGAAGCTTGTGCATCCTGCGGAAGCGGAGAAGTCGTTGTTTTCTCAGTTCCAGTTGCATCTGCACTGGTCGTAGTTGCCATTGCACCATTACTGTCACTGGAAGTTTTCTGTTTCTCTGCCTGCTTCTTTGCCCATTCATAATAAGGATTCTGCAACACATACTTTTCAGAAGTATTTCCAGCACCGTCTGTTACCGTAATCTCAATCTGTTTTGTAGTAAAATCTTTCTGTGTCAGTTGCACTCTCAGCATTCCATCCTTCAAGTCTGTATAAGTGGTGCCATTGACTGTTACCGCAGTAATCCCGGATACTGTATCATTCCCCTGAATCGTCAACACACCATCTGTCAGGGAAGCAGAGAGTGTCGGCTTTTCTGTGTCATAACACTTGATAGAGCGATTCTGCTCATAGACTTTCCCCTCACCATCTGTCACACGCACATACACTGTCTGATTTCCTGAGATCGTGATACTTCCGCTTCCAGTTACATCCTGCCAGCTTCCATCTTTTCCTGCTTTTGCTTCAATCTTTGCTATTGAGAAACCTTCCGGCATATGACTGGCATCTACCGTAACAGCAATGGTTGTTTCGCCCTGTTTCCAGCCATCCGGTTTCTCAATCGTGATTGCAGGTGTGGTATTCTCAGCTGCATAAGCAGTCTGTGTCTGGAGCAAAGGTGTTGTCAGGCAAAGAAATGTCGTTGCTGCAAGCAAACTCTTTTTCACCCTGCTTTTAGTAGTTGTTCTCTTCTTCTGTTTCATTTTTTCCAGATTCATCATCGGCTTTTGTTTCCTCCTTCTGTATTTCTACCCTGCCGGGCAGTTCATTTTTCATTCTCTTTTTGAAAGCTTCCAATTCTGGAATACTCATATCCATTGCACGGATAATTCTTACAATTTCCAGATTCTCCGCTTCTGTTTTTGCAATCTCCGCAGCCTTGAACCGCTTTAAATCTGCTTCATATCTGGCTTTGGATGCTTCCATTTTTTCCTTGGCTTTCTCATAATCTGCCGTTGCTTTTTCAAGACTTTTCATCTCTTCTCCTTTCCGGGCGGCTGTTATACCGCCCTTTTCCTTACCATCGCCCGAATCCATAGAAATGGCTCTGCCAGTATGGAGAGTTGATGGACGTGTACTGAACCGGATGCCCACAATGGATCATCTGACCATTGCCCACATAGATTCCAATATGCGTTACTGGTTCTCCTGCATCGTAGGTTCCGGTAAAGAAGATCAGATCTCCCGGCTGTGCTTCTGACTGAGATACCGGAGTGCAAATGTCGTACAATCCTTGTGCTGTTAGTCTTCCTGTATTCCTTACACCAGAGTTTGTCAGACAGTAGCTTACAAATCCGGAACAGTCAAATCCGCTAGGAGAGTATCCGCCCCACACATACGGTGTTCCAAGATATTTTGCAGCCTCTTCCAGTAAACGTTGCGCTGCTTCACTGGTATATTCATTACCGCCAAAGCCTGCCCCTTCTCCTGTTTCCAGATAAAAGATCGGGTTCAACCGTTCTCCATTTTTCAGAAGCTCAATATGAAGATGGCTTCCTGTAGAATTTCCGGTATTTCCTACAAGACCGATCTCATCACCTTTCGTGACGGATGCACCTGCAGATACACTCCGGCTGCTTAAATGTGCATACCGCAGTTCATAGCCTTTACTGTCCTTGATTACAACATAATTGCCATAGCTGTCGTTATAAGCAGAAGTTGTAACCGTTCCGGTCAGCCCTGCCATTACTTTTGTTCCTTCCGGTGCCCCGATATCCATACCATTGTGTAACTGATTTGCCCCGGAAATCGGATGGATTCTGTATCCATAGTAGCTTGTTACACTGGAATACCAGTTAAAATCAACCGGTGTTGCAAACATCTGCAGGTTGCCTTTGGTATCGTTGTAGGCACTGAACAGTTCTTTCTGGAAGAATCCCAGCCTGTCCTGACAGATTGACATCAGGTTTCCACTGGTCAATGTTACATTCAGCGTGTCCACATCTCTGGTTCTGGTCACTTCGACTTCATTGCTTCCGTTATCATCTGCAAGATAACATTCCCAGGTCTGATGTCCATGTGCAGATGCTGCCGCATGACTGTCATAATAGACATCAAATTGTACACCGTATCTTGCGAAAGCTCCGGTATCTTCTACGGTATATTCGACACCATTCATAACTACCTTTGTTCCCATTGGAACAAACGGATTGGAAGCATCTACCGCTAAGGTATGATTGGCAGTTGGATATGCTCCACTGGCAGTCGGTCCTCCGCTCCAAATACCACAACAGATTGGACAGTTACAATATCCACTGGTCACAACCTGTCCCAAAGATTCTCCAACTCTTACTGTTGCTGTCTCCGTTACAGTCTCATTGACTGCTTCAGTAGTTAAATGATATTGCTCTGCAAACAAGGCGTCCAGCTCCGGCTTGACCTGTTCAAAAGTAAATTCTTCATACTTTGCAGACAGATAACTAATCAGGATAAACGGATCATGCTCAATAGGTCCGATGTTATATCGGTATTCCTCATGTCCTGGTTCTTCAGATTCCATATTGTTGATCCACTCCTGCAGATTAGCTTCCAGCTGTGTGTAATACAGTTCCGCTTCCCGGATTGCCTGATCCGATGACAGATAACTGGTTCCGGTGTAAGTGATCACATTTTGTAAAAACACTGCAGAGCATGACGTGACATTCGTTATGATCAGAAACATCAATCCGATCAGAACTGCTACACTGATATACACCTTCCGGTTTTCTTTAAAAAAGTTGGTGACTTTGCCGCCAATCTTCTTGATATAATCAATCGTACCTTTTGTAGCTGTTCCTACTGTCTGTTCACTTCGCTTCGCTTTGGCATAATCCCGTTTGATCTGTTGCTTCTGAATCTGTTTTTTCAGTTTCTTCTGTTCCTGACGGGCTGCCGCCTGTGTCTGTTTCTCTTCCTGTCTTTCAAGTCTGCTTCTTTTTCTGAATGCCCTCTGTTTCCTGCGTCTGGCACTTCTCTGTTCCAGCCGGTAAACACCTTCGCCGCTTTCTTCTAACTTATGGGCACCTTCTACCGCCGCATTATCGTCTTCATTTTTGCTGATCTCACGGTGCAATGCTGCGGAAGCTGCACTTCCTGCTTTCTTGACAACAGAAGTTTTTTCTGTTTTCACAGATTCCCCTTCGCCAAACTTCAAGCGGGATTTCTTCTTTCCAGGAGCTTCTCCATCATTTGCCTGATAGACCTGTGCCTTCTTGGAATGCTGCTTTGCTTCCTTCTTCTTTTTTGCTTCCTCATAAGAAAACTTTTTGGCTTTTTCCTTCTGTTTCTGATGTCGGAAATTGACTCCATCCGTATCCATCTGGTTCAATTTCTCCATATCTTTATCATTTTTCACAGAAGCACCAGTTTCCTCATAAGCAAACTTCAAACGCTGTTTTTGTTTTGGCTTTTTGCTACCACCGGTCTGATTTCTCCGGCTGTCTCCTCTGTTTTCTGATAGATCCGCACGTTTTTCTTTCAGTCTCCCTGACTGTCCGGCTTCGGATTTTTCTGCAAGTCTGGATTCTTTTCCGACTTCAGCACGGATTCTTTTTCTATTTTGCTGTTTTCTACTCTGTCCAAGATCCTCACTTTGCTTCTCTGCCCGTATCAGTTCCGGTGCATCTCTGGATTTTTGCACAGAGGGACGAATATTTTTTCCACTCCGTTCAGACTGGCGGGAAGACTTATCCACAAGGCTTACTTCTTTTTCCCCCTGTTTTCCTCCCATCTGCACATCACTGGCACGGTTACTGACACGAACAGAAGATTTATCCGTCAGGTTTTCTTCCACCAGACCATCCTTGGTCATTTTCTGGACTTTCTTATCCCTGACTTTCATTCTCTGTTCTGCCACTGATTACTCCTCCTTCTTCGGATACCCTTTCCCTGCCTGTAATAAACAAAGAAAAGCGATGCCAAATACAGCACCGCCACAAAATGTCAATCCATATGAAATTACCTGTAACATTGTTTTACTCCTCCTGTATTACCCTGCTTCGGCTGTTTCCTCCGGGCGGGTTGTCATAATCTTATAAAGGGAATTCTTCGGGAATCTGTCTACAAACGGAATAATCACATTTCCATAGAACAGAAGTCCTTCACCCTCATTACTGTTGGTTACATAAGACAGCTGGGTTGGTGAAATATTCAACTGTTTAGCCAGAATCTGCCTGTCACCGGATGCCTGGTTGAGCATATAGATAAAATCAGAGTTTTCAAAAATATTCTCGATTTCCCTGGAAGCTAAAAGATCCTTAATGTTCTGGGTAATTCCTGTCGGAATACCGCCCCATTTACGGAATCGCTTCCAGATTTCCACGCTGTAGGCTGCTGTCTGTTCTTCTTTTAAGAGAAATCTCGATAGGTCAGACGCTTTCACGCCTTTCGCCCCGAGCCACACCGTGCAAG
>NZ_JAJCGR010000027.1:0-48241 GCF_020553125.1 Blautia sp. MSK20_18 | reverse complement strand
CCCCGACGGAGTCCCTGCCCGGAGCGATGCCACCTTCCTCTGGCGTCCCTCAACCACATCCACCCACAAAACCTCAAAAACCCCACCGACTGCATCCACTCCCCGGACCGATGCCACCTCCCTCTGGCGTCCCTCTCCATCCCAACAAAAAAAACGGCACCCGGCAGTTCCAACACTGCCAGACACCGGAACCAAAATACCCGTCAAACAGACATATACAATATATAATCAACATTCGCTATCCGCTCAACTCAATTACCACCAGAAAGTTCTCTCAGCAACTCAAGATCGCTGGCCTGCACTTTAATATTCGTAGTCAGCTTCTCACCCTCAGGGCTAATATACGTCACCTCAAGAATGCTCCCCTCACGAATCCCACGCCGGGAAACCGCACTACAAAATGCCGGAAACTTCGGATGATTCTGTTTAAATGTATTCCATGCATTCATAACCTTCATCATATTTCCAATATTTCCAATATTTCCAATACCCATAACCAACACCAGCCTTTCCCTTACTATCATCTATGTTTTTTATCTATTAACCCAAACACAGCCGCCGTACAAACCATACAGCGGCTGACCACATGATCCTATTCAAAATAACCTGCCGGAAACTCACAACCCTCTGATAAAAGAAATCGCATCCCGGATCCCAGCCACATAAACCAATTTAATTCCTTTAATACTCTCTGTAGCCGTCCGGTTCACCTCAGGAAGTATCACCGTCTCAAATCCAAGCTTTTTCGCTTCCTGCACACGCTGTCCGGCCATACTCACTGCACGAACCTCGCCACTCAGACCAATTTCACCAAACGCCATCACAGAATCCGGGATCACGATCTCCTTCGCACTGGAAATAATAGCAAGACAAATACCCAGATCGATCGCCGGCTCTGTCATCTTCATGCCACCCGCAATATTCACATAAGCATCCGAAGCAGCAAGATGAACTCCCGCCTTCTTCTCCAGAACCGCCATCAAAAGATTCACACGATTAAAATCCGTACCAACTGCTGTTCTTCTCGGAATTCCAAAATTACTCTGACACACCAGAGCCTGGATCTCCACCAAAATCGGTCTCGTCCCCTCCATAGAACATGCAACAACAGACCCCGAAGCATTCTCCGGTCTTCCATTCAAAAGGAACTCGGAAGGATTCTTCACTTCTTCAAGTCCGGAATTCTGCATCTCAAAAACACCAATTTCATTGGTAGAACCAAAACGATTTTTCACCGCACGCAGGATCCGGTAAGAAGCATGCCTGTCTCCCTCAAAGTAAAGCACAGTATCTACCATATGTTCCAGTACACGAGGACCTGCCACATTTCCCTCCTTGGTCACATGACCCACGATAAAAATGGACACTCCCATACCCTTAGCGATCTGCATCAGTACATTGGTAGATTCCCTCACCTGAGAAACACTTCCCGGTGCAGACGAAATATCTTCATGAAACATCGTCTGGATAGAATCCACAACAGCTACATCTGGTTTCGTCCGCTCAATGATCTCCCGGATATTTTCAAGATTCGTCTCACAGAGCAGTTTCAATTTATCATTAAACGTTCCAAGCCGATCTGCCCGGAGCTTGATCTGTCTAAGAGACTCCTCACCAGAAATATACAAAACAGAAATCCCCTGTGAAGATAAATTTCTGCACACCTGCAACAACAATGTAGACTTGCCAATACCAGGATCTCCACCTACCAAAACAAGGGAGCCGGGGACGATTCCGCCTCCCAGCACCCTGTCAAGTTCACCGATTCCGCAGCTCTGACGTTCATCTGAAGAAAGACTGATATCTTTCAGAACTACAGGCTCCGTTTTCTTTTGTGTAGTTTTAATACTCCCTGAGGAAGATTTTTTGGAAGAAACCGTTTCCTCCACAAAAGTATTCCATGCCTTGCATGCCGGGCACTGCCCCATCCACTTGGCTGATTCATACCCGCATTCCTGACAAAAATAAACCGTTTTTTTATTTTTTAGCATTTTACAATTTTAACTTCTGCTTTGGTGTTCGCATCCAGTTCAACACTGAAAGAAAGCTTGCCGCCCAGGTTTGTGGTCATTGTACCTGTACTTACATCATCAATAAATACCTGATACTCTGTCTCAGCTTCCAGTTCAACAGTAATCTGAGAATCCTCAAAGCCCTGAACCTCAAAACTCATTGCTGTTCCATCCTGCTGAAGATGGAACACACTGGTTCCCGGAACAGACTCATATACGAACATTCCATTACGCTCAAGTTTGGTGATCTCCTTATATGTTTTTACTTTATACATATCTCCCTGATACTGATAATCCGACAATTTGGATTTCTGATTTAATTCATAATCTCCAAAACTGATAGTCCCATTATCTTCTGTGCGGATCAATTCCTGTACCACTGCCATGATCTTATGTCCTCCTGAAATCTTTCGTTGTATAGTTTTAATTTTGTTAATTATAACTTATTTCTGTTTTTTTGGCTATAGAAAGTAATAAAATTCTTACGCTTTCTCCGCATCTTTTACTTCAAAGTAGATTTTCTTGTCTTTGACCTTCACCTGTACGGTATCACCGGCTTTGATCCGACCTTCAAGGATTTCTGTTGCCATCTCATCCTCAATCTTTGTCTGGATCGCACGACGCAACGGTCTTGCACCGTATTTACTGTCAAAGCCTGCATCTGCGATAAGATCTTTAGCTGCTCCGGTAACTTTCAGTATGATATCCAGCTGTTCCTGACAGCGTTTTTCCAGGTTTTTCAAAAGAATAGTAACGATCTTCCTGATATTTTCTTTATTCAGAGAATGGAATACCATGATCTCATCGATCCGGTTCAGAAATTCCGGTTTAAACATCCGCCGCACTTCTTCCATCACTCCGGACTTCATACGTTCATAATCACGCTTTTCCGTATCTCCGGACATAAATCCAAGATGTTTCGGTTCCATGATCATCTGCGCACCTGCGTTGGAAGTCATGATAATGATCGTCTGCTTAAAATCCACTTTTCTGCCTTGAGCATCTGTAATATGACCATCATCAAGTACCTGCAGAAGAATATTAAACACATCCGGATGAGCCTTTTCAATCTCGTCAAAAAGAATGACACTGTATGGATTTCTGCGCACTTTTTCGCTGAGCTGTCCACCTTCTTCATAGCCTACATATCCGGGCGGCGATCCGATCATTTTAGAAACACTATGTTTTTCCATATATTCGGACATATCTACACGGATCATTGCCTGCTCACTTCCAAATACAGCTTCCGCCAGCGCTTTGGAAAGCTCCGTTTTTCCCACTCCGGTAGGTCCCAGGAATAAGAAAGAACCTATAGGCCTTGCCGGATCCTTTAATCCTACTCTTCCCCTTTTTACCGCCCGGGCAACTGCAGAAACTGCCTCATCCTGTCCGATCACACGTTTTTTCAGAACCTTTTCCAAATTTGCAAGCCTACGGGATTCCCCCTCTGTCAGACGCTGTACAGGTATTTTTGTCCAGTCAGACACAATACCGGCAACTGCCTCTTCATCAACTGTAAATGGATTTTTCCGATTTTTCCGCTCCGCCTTTCTTCGGATCTTTTCCAATTCTGCTTCCGCCTCATTTTGCTTTGCCTGTGCTGCTTTTGCACCTTCAAGATCTGCATTTATGACTGCCTGTTCTTTTTGTTTCAGAATATCGTGGATCTCTCTTTCCAGTGCTTCTGCTTTCGGAGACGGACGATATCCCGCCAGCTGTACTTTCGACGCTGCTTCATCAATAATGTCAATGGCTTTATCCGGAAGAAACCGGTCATTGATATAACGAACGGACATTTTTACAGCCGCCTCAAGGGCCTCATCCAGAATCTCTACACCATGATGTTTTTCATAATATGGGCGCAGCCCCTTCAGGATTTCAACAGCCTCCTCTTCTGTAGGCTCTTCCACGATGATAGGCTGAAAACGCCGTTCAAGCGCTGCATCCTTTTCAATGTATTTCCGATATTCTTCCAGTGTCGTTGCTCCGATCAGCTGGATCTCTCCACGGGAAAGAGACGGTTTCAGGATATTGGAAGCATCCAGTGCACCTTCCGCTCCACCTGCTCCGATGATCGTATGGATCTCATCAATAAAGAGCAATATTCCCTGCTGTTCGCTTACCTCATCGATCACATTTCGGATACGTTCTTCAAACTCACCGCGATATTTACTTCCTGCGACCATTCCGGAAAGATCCAGAACTACAACCCTCTTATCCTTCACAGTATCCGGTACCATTCCTGTGACGATCCGCTGTGCAAGTCCCTCTACGATAGCCGTTTTTCCTACTCCCGGCTCTCCAGTCAGGCAGGGATTGTTCTTTGTTCTTCTGCTCAGGATCTGGATCAGTCTGGCAATCTCTTTATCCCTTCCCACTACAGGATCCAGCTTACCTTCTTCTGCCATGGCCGTCAGATCTCGGCTATACTGATCCAGAGTTGGTGTTACACTGCTGTTTCTTCCCTTTGAAGCTTTTACAGCCTGGAATTCTTCCGCAATGGCATCGCTGTCCATTCCCATAGCTGTCAGCACTGCCGCATAAAGCTTCTGGATATTGGCACCCATTGTGTACAGCAGTCTGGTACCCACACAGTCTGTTTCTTTCAACATTGCCAGCAGAATATGTTCTGTCCCGACTTCCTCAAAACGCATGGATTCTGCTTCTGCATATGCACCCTCCAGAACTCTTCTGGTTCTCGGACTGAATCCCGGTCTCTGTGAAACAGCCGTATTTCCCGGAGGTGCGATCAGTTTATCGATCAGAGCCATCGCTTTATCAGCCTGGATCCCAAACTCCTCCAGAACTCTTCCTGCTGTGCCCTCCTTTTCTTCTACAAGCCCGACCAGCAGATGCTCCGTGCCGATATAACTATGTCCGCAGGAGCTGGCTGCCTCTTTTGCCAGAGCAAGAACATTCTCTGCCTGTTTTGTATATCGTTCCTGCATGATGTCTCCTCCTATCTGTCTGTGTCATACTCGTCAAAAATCTCGTCCACCAGCTGATGGACTTCTTCTCTTGTTACATTTTTACAGCATCCCCATGCCATTGCTACTGTCAGATTCTGTTTCATTTCTTCCAGTGCTCTGACCTTATCTGCATCTATGGAGATCACCGCTCCCTTTCGCCTGTCAATAGTCACAAAGCCTTCCTGACGAAGCAGCGCATATGCCTTATTCACAGTATGCATATTGATTCCTGCAATGCTTGCAAGCTGCCGTACAGAAGGCAGAGTATCCCCTTCATGAAGCCTTGATGTAGCGATCCCCATTATGATCTGATTGGTGATCTGCATATAGATTGCCTCATCACTGTTAAAATCGATTTCTATCACCATAGGGTAATCTCTCCTCTACAACAGCAAAAGGCTGCACAGTTTCATCCTGGCAGCCTGCTGTGATTTTTGTTTTTATTTACTGATCCCTGCAATCTTCTCTATCTGTTCTTTGTTAAGAACCAGATTAAATCCCATTGGATTTACCACATAAGCGTTTGCCTGCGGAATCATCAGGCTCGGAAGTTTGTCTATAGTCACTTTCGCAACACGGAGATTCTTGCCTCTTCCAAATTTCTCAAATTCCATAACATCTGTAAACACAGGCTGCATGATCTTATCCTCTTTATTTTTCAGATACGGAATATGGAGCTTTCCATCTTCTTCCTGCTCTGCATTGATCGCGATCAGGAATTCTGCCTTACGCAGGTTAGCTATCAGCTCTTCTTCCAGCTCACGGATATTTTTGTGCTCTTCCTGTTTTACCGGACGACGCAATTCCTGCATAAAATAGATTCCGGAAAGTTCAAGAGACGGGTTCAGAAGCGGTCTCTTTGACGGCTCGATCTTACTCATATCTCTCTGGTTTGCGATCTTTCCGATCTCAATCTCGATCTTCTCTTCTCCGTCGATCCAGATCACACTGTTCACTCCGATCGCGTACAGCGTACCATACAGTCTTGGATAGTCTTTTTTCTCATATTTCATGCCCATAAGAAGGATCTTATCCTCAAGGAGCTGTTTACCATATTCTTTGATCTCTTCTTCTGTGGCAAAAATCCTTGCCTGGTCATTAAATGTTTCTTCATCACAGGTCACATATGGAAGTCTGGTTGCCTGTGAATATGCAACAAATACTTCCTCCCTGTTTCTGAGCTCATGGATTGCTTCTTCTACACTGATTCCCATTTTTCTGTCCTCTCTGCCTCATCACTTGGATGCGACACCTCATCAAGGAAAATGGTTGGTTCCTGTTGTGCCCTGTCAGCATCCAGCTTTTCATGTTCGTAACTACTCACTGTGTTTCATAGTTGTTACTATTGTACAATGAAATCCCTGTTTTCGTCAAGCTGTGCCTGTGAAAAATGACCAACTTAAGCCTCGTCGATAGCTTTTCCGATATCGTGACGCATATACTTATTTGCAAAGCTGATCCACTCTGTAGCAGCATATGCATTCTTTCTGGCTTCTTTTAATGTCTCTCCTTTGGCAGTGATGCCAAGAACACGCCCACCGTTCGTAACGATTTCTCCATCTTTAAATTTGGTTCCCGCATGGAAACAGTAGTATCCGTCTTTGTCCTTAAAATTCTCAAATCCATGGATCGGGATACCTTTTTCGTATTTTACCGGATATCCATCACTTGCAAGAACAACACAAACTGCTGCATTGTCCTCAAATTTCAGATCGATCTGATCAAGTTTGCCGTCTACACAGGCTTCCATTACTTCAATGATATCATTCTCCATACGCGGAAGAACAACCTGTGCCTCCGGATCCCCAAATCTTGCATTATATTCCAGAACCTTCGGGCCATCTGCAGTAAGCATCAGTCCGAAGAAAATGATTCCCTTAAACGGACGTCCCTCTGCTGCCATGGCATCTACTGTTTTCTGATAAACATATTTCTTACAGAATTCATCTACTTCCGGAGTATAGAACGGACTTGGAGAAAATGTTCCCATTCCGCCTGTATTCAGTCCCTGATCCCCATCCTTCGCACGCTTGTGATCCTGCGCGGATGTCATGGTACGGATCGTCTTTCCATCTACAAAAGAAAGTACGGAAACCTCACGGCCAGTCATAAATTCTTCAATTACCATGGTATTTCCGGCATTTCCGAATTTTTTGTCTTCCATGATCTCTTTTACGCCAGCTTCTGCCTCTGCAAGATCCTGACAGATCAGAACTCCTTTTCCAAGAGCAAGACCATCTGCCTTCAAAACGATCGGGAATTTTGCCTCGGTCCTTAAATATTCCAGAGCTTTTTCCGGATCATCAAAATTCTCATAAGCAGCTGTAGGAATGTCGTATTTTTTCATAAGATCCTTGGAAAAAGCCTTGGAGCCTTCCAGAATAGCAGCATTTTTGCGCGGTCCGAACACACGCAGTCCCTCTGCCTCAAATACATCTACGATTCCGCCCACAAGAGGATCATCCATTCCCACGATAGTAAGATCGATTTCTTTTTCTTTGGCAAAGACTGCCAGTTTTTCAAATTCCATTGCTCCGATATCTGCACATTCCGCATACTCTGCGATTCCTGCATTTCCAGGTGCGCAGTAGATCTTGTCAACTTTCGGGCTTTTTGCAACACTCCATGCAATTGCATGTTCTCTTCCGCCGCTTCCTACGATTAATACTTTCATCTGTTTACTCCTTTGTTTCATCTGTCTGCTGATTACTTTAAAGAAACAATTCCATCTGTCACTGTGATCTTGTCATTGGCGATAAGATTGATTGCTTCCGGAAGGATCTTCCACTCTGCTTTTTCCATTACACGTCTCTGAAGCTCCTTGGATGTATCTCCGTCTTTTACCTTTACTGCCTTCTGAAGGATGATCGGACCTGTATCCGTTCCGGCATCTACGAAATGAACCGTAGCGCCTGTTACTTTCACGCCTCTTGCAAGAACTGCATCATGGACCTTAAGTCCATAAAAACCTTTTCCGCAGAAAGACGGGATCAGAGATGGATGGATATTGATGATCTTGTTGGGATACGCTTCCACCATCATCGGAGGGATTGCAACCAGATATCCTGCAAGAACGATCAGATCCACCTCTTTTTCCTGAAGCTTCGCCAGTAATGCTTTATGGAAAGCTTCTCGGTCCGGATAGTCTTTCGGTGCGATGCATACCGCCTCTATATCATGCTTTCTGGCTCTTTCCAGAGCATAAGCGGAGGCATTATTACTGATCACAATATCCACTTTTGCATTTGTGATCTCTCCTGCATCAATAGCATCCAGGATCGCCTGAAGATTCGTTCCCCCACCGGAAACAAGAACACCGATCTTTAACATAAGGTCACTCCCTTTTCTCCCTCTTCAATGGATCCTACCACATATGGCTTATCGCCGGTTTTGCGGATAGCTTCCATTGTTTTGTCAACATCTGCAGGATCTACTGCCAGGATCATTCCAAGACCCATATTATATGTATTATACATCATATGCTCATCAATATTTCCTTTTTCAGCAAGGAGCTTGAAGATCGGAAGTACCGGATAGCTGTCTTTTTTGACAACAGCTCTGGTTCCCTCTTTCAGCATACGCGGGATATTCTCATAAAATCCACCACCTGTGATATGGCTGCATGCATGGATCTTCACGCCAGACTCTCGGATGCTCTTCAGCGCTTTTACATAGATTCTGGTCGGTGCGATCAGTGCCTCTCCCAGAGTTGTTCCAAGCTCTTCATAATAAGTATCCAGAGACTCTTTTGTCATGTCAAATACTTTACGTACAAGAGAAAATCCATTACTGTGAACTCCTGTGGAAGCCATACCGATCAGGACATCTCCTGGTTTCAGGGCCTCTCCTGTAAGAAGATCTTTTTTGTCAACGACTCCTACTGCAAATCCGGCAAGGTCGTACTCATCTTCCGGCATAAGTCCAGGATGCTCTGCTGTCTCACCACCGATCAGAGCTGCCTCAGACTGTACACAGCCCTCTGCAACACCTTTTACGATCTCTGCGATCTTTTCCGGATAATTTTTGCCGCAAGCAATGTAGTCCAGGAAAAACAATGGCTCGCCGCCTGCACATGCAATATCATTTACACACATGGCTACAGCATCGATTCCGATGGTATCATGCTTGTCCATAACCATGGCTACCTTAACCTTGGTTCCACATCCGTCTGTTCCGGAAACCAGAGTAGGCTCTTCCATATCTTTGAATTTCTCCATGGAAAATGCACCTGAGAATCCACCGATTCCTCCAAGTACCTCCGGTCTCATTGTCTTGGCAATGTGCTTTTTCATCAGCTCTACTGATTTGTATCCTGCCTCAATATCTACGCCTGAAGTCTTGTAATCCATAATGTCCTCCTTATGACAACACCTTTTTATTTTTATGGTAAAAGATTTATTTAGTAATTTTTGTATCCAACTTCCTGAAGCCTTGCGTCTTTCTTCTCAACCTGCTCCTTCAGATCCTGACTGTAGGCTTTCAGTCTGGAAAGAAGCTCTGCGTCGGAAGTTGCAAGGATCTTGGCAGCAAGAAGTCCCGCATTGGCGCCACCATTGATCGCTACTGTAGCAACCGGGATACCGCTTGGCATCTGTACGATTGAGTAAAGGGAATCTCTTCCTCCCAGAGAGGTTGTATGCATCGGAATACCGATCACCGGCATTGGAAAGATCGCTGCGCACATTCCCGGAAGATGAGCTGCCATTCCTGCGCCTGCGATGATAACTTTGAAGCCTTTTTCTTCTGCTGTCTTTGCATACTCGAAAAATACATCCGGTTCTCTGTGTGCGGAAATGATCTTCATTTCATAATCAATCCCCAGTTTCTCCAGGATATCTGCTGCTTTGCTCATAACCGGCATATCCGAATCACTACCCATTACAATTCCTACTTTTGCCATTGTGTTCTCCTTTCATGGTACACTAACTGAATATTAGCCTGTGTCCTTTGACTATTGTTATGGTTATTCTACGTATATTCTCACTTTCTGTCAATACGATCGGAAAAACTGTAAATTTACTAATTAACTTATATTATTATTTAATGGAAGATTCTCAAAAGGACGGTTTAATTCCTCTGTTCCCGGAAGAACAAACCTTCCGTTTTCGATAATGGAAAGCATTTCTCCCTCATCATCGATCACACGGATACTTCCAAGCTCATCATAGGGAATGGTAATATCTGTATGACAGCCATAATAAGCAAGGCTTACGTCATCTTTTCGCATCTCGGAAATCTCATTATCCCTGGCGATGATCTCTTTTCCATCCGGATTATATACCGGTGTATCCTCTGCCCAGCTGTAACAGGTATCGCCCACAGCAAAATGCGGTCCCATTTTTTCTGCGATCAGGATCGGAAACTTATCCGCAATTCCGTATTTCAGCGCCGCCACATAAGCTGTGGTATTTGTACCGATGGCAAACTCTCCCATGGGGATCTTCGGATGGTGGTGGAGGATATTATCTTCAATATATTTCCGGTTCTCTTCTTCGGTTTTAAAATTCGAGCAGGTGTAATCAATAACCTGGCCGCAGTCAAATACCAGCTTCAGATCCCGGAACTGAAGACCGTTCAGATATACTTTTTTCACATGAAGGATTCCGCCTGTGCCTGCCAGCTGCGGAGATGTAAAGACTTCGCCCACCGGAATGTTCACATCTGCCACGCAGTTCTCAAAATTTGTCTGTTTCTTCGGATCTGTCAGTTCATGAAGATGGATCAGAAGATCCGTCTCATTGTCTCCACGTCCTTTGACTTCCACCCACTCACAGGTATCCAGGGTATTGATGATCGTCTGCTGGATTTCCTGATAGAGATGGTAATCCAATGTATTGATCTTTACGATCTCACGGAAAATTTCCTCATAATTTCCACCAATCTCAGGAACCGGATATGCAATGATCGTAAAACTTCTCTCATCACCTTTGATGTATCGGTTTACGATCTGTCCGGATTCATTGTCAAGTTCTGTCTGAAGCTTCTGCTGTGTCTCGCTTAATGCATAAGCTTCCGGTTTACTTATCGGAGAGAAAGGATTTTCTCCAAATGTATCAATGCAGGCCGGACCGCCATGTACTTCTGCCAGTTCTCTGTACTTCTCATAGGAGGTCTGCATAGCACGAAGTTTTCGCTGAACAAAATCCCCATCCAGGAACAATGCACTGTCCTGACGATGATCGTAATCGTACTGCGGATTGGCAACGCCGCCTGTATAGCCTACTCTCACGGCGCCTCTCTTATTTACCACATGCGTTGCATGGCGATAGATCACCGGCTTCAGACCCATTTTTTCAAACTGGAGGATCGCTGCTTTTACCATCCGTTCAAAACCAAGACTATATCGGATATTTACTGTTTTCTTTTTTGTGATATCCTTCCGTCCGGTGATAAATCCGATCCGATAGCCTTCTGTATAGGTAGAAGCCATCTTATCGATCTCTTCCTGAGAAAGGGAGTTCAGAAACTCTGCAACTCCTGTTTCATTCTCTGAAACAAACTCGCCATAGCGATACAGATATCTCAGATCCGAAAGATCCGAATTCATGATGATATCTGCTGCAAAGTCAAGCTCCGGATCTACACCTTCCCGTATCCTCTGCTCCATCATATCCTGGCAGTAATCATTTACATAGGAACGGAGAATCCCCTCCACTGTTGCCGCCTCCGGAAGTTCTTCCTCACAAAATGCAGAATATACTTCCAGAAACAGTTCCATGGATACAGTCATATCCCACAGCCTTTTCTCATGAGCATAAGCTACAGTTCCTGCGATCTCTGCATACAGAAAACTGAAGGCTTTTCCATATTCTCCCATCTGCTGTACTGCATACGCCGGATTTCCATAGCTGCTTTCATAATTTTCCGGGAGGATATCCTGATAAAAGCAATGATTTCTCTCTTTCAACACCTCCATCGTAAGCTCTGCTGCGCTCTCATCCATCACATCTGCTGCCATGGAAAGAAACTTTGCCCTGTTTCTGAAAAAATCTCCAAACGGTTTTTTTACGGTTTCTTCTGTTATGATCTCACGGATCCGTTCCTTCGCAAGTCCATAACGTTCTTTCATGCATTCTTCCAAGACTTCATCTCCCATCTTTTTCATCATCGATCACATGCCCCAGGGCAATGTGTTTGTCAACGAGTTCTTTCATATATTCCCAGATCACTTCAGAACCCTCTCCTGTTTTCCGGTTTCTCTTATAAATCTGACTTTTCTTCACCTGATGCTCTTCCCAGCTTTTTCCGTTGGAAGCATCATTTAGAAACAATGGCTGACAATTATCTAGCACATGGGCAAATTTCGCCTCCGGGGTTTCGTAAGCCTCAAACTCCTCCCATAATGCTTTTAACCACTGTCCCTGATCTTCCGGCAATAGTCCATAGATCCGTTCTGCTGCCTGCTTCTCCCTGTATTCCTTGGTTGTCGCTCCTTTTTCATCATATGCATAGGTATCACCTGCATCGATTTCTACCAGATCATGCGCCAGTACCATAGGAATCACCTTCGAAAGATCCACTTCCTCATTGGAATATTCCTTTAAAAGCACCGCCATCAACGCCAGATGCCAGGAATGCTCCGCATCATTCTCTTTCCGCTTTCCGTCTGCAAGATATGTCTGTCGGAAAATATTCTTGACTTTATCTATCTCCATAATAAAGTCCAGCTGTTTTTTTAAGCGTTCTTTTTTATCCATCTGTTATACCCCCGATAAAAAAAGTCCCAGCCAGATAACCAGGATCACTCCGTTCAAAATAGACCCGACCATGCTCGTCCTGTGTTTCCGGTTTTCTTCCGAAAAGCTGGAAAGCCCCAGTGTAAAGCCATATGCAGAAAGCAGCATGGCAAAAAGCCCGGTTCCGCCGATCAGGCCCCCGAGCTTTCCATCAAAAAAGAGTGCAAGCACAACTGCCGCGATAAACAGCACGAGGGAAGCCGCCGCAAGTCCTACAGACCATTTTCCCTTGGAAGCTTCTCTTTTTTTTGCAAATGCATATCTATATCTTCTTGCCATTAATTTTTCTCCTAATCCTGTCGCAGACTGCATAAATCCCATATCCAAGCGCTGCGCCCAGAGTATTCAATATCATATCATCCACATCAAAGCAGCCAACTTTTGTAAGCAGCTGGATCACTTCTATCGTCAGACTGATAAAAAAGCCGGATAATATGATAAAAAAGCCATTTCGCATTTTTCCGGTTATTACCGGAAGAATAAATCCGTATGGCACAAATCCCAGCACATTTCCAAAAACATTTGTGAAAAGCGCAAATGTACCCACTATTTTTCGATAAGTCCAGAAACGCCTGATCTCCACAAACGGAACAAGATTGTAACGGTATTCTCTTTCTGCATCCGCCACTCTTCCGTATCCTTCGGAAAAGAACAGAAGATACACAAGAACAAGAACATACAATACAAAAAAAGCTGTCCCGAGTTTTTTTACTCTGCGTTTTGTCCCTTTTTCCAATATTCTCCCCTGCTTAAATAGTCCGAAAAGCCACACGGAACAACGTGCGGCTTTTCAGATCATATTAGATTAATATCTCTGATTTTCTTCTGAGCAGTCTCGCACCGTTCACGATCATCAGAATTCCTGTGACAAGTCCCGTCACCAGAACGACAATACCGAGTGCAAGGCTTCCCGCCCCGCTGCTCGCCATAGTTTTATAAATTTTTTCATTCATAAGGCTGCGTCCTCCCAGTAAAAGCGGACCTTCGGAATCCGCCGCTCTTTTATGACCTTTTATAACAATATTATTCTGCGCCGTACTGGTCATAATATGCATCAATGGCAGCTTTCAGCTTATCATCGATCACAACACGGCCTTTGTATTCTTTGTTGTAGAGATGCTCAACAACCTCCGCCATAGTTACAATAGCTGTAGTCTGAAGGCCGTAGGTTTCCTCGATCTCTTTGAGCGCACTCTTTGTTCCCTGGCCGCGTTCCATACGGTCAACAGAAACCACAAGACCTATCGGATTTACATCTCCCTGCGCTTTGATGATCGGAAGTGTTTCTTTAATGGATGTTCCTGCAGTCGTAACATCCTCAATGATCACTACCTTATCCCCATCCTGGATCGGGCTGCCAAGAAGAATTCCTTTATCTCCGTGGTCTTTCACTTCCTTACGGTTGGAACAGTAACGGATATCCTTTCCGTACATTTCACTGATCTCCATAGTTGCTGCTACAGAAAGCGGAATTCCTTTGTATGCCGGTCCAAACAGCACATCAAAATCCAGTCCGAATTTGCTTTCTATCGCTTTTGCATAATACTGTCCCAGCTTGCGAAGCTGCGCACCGGTACGGTAAAATCCTGTATTTACAAAAAATGGTGTCTTTCTTCCTGATTTCGTAGTAAAATCTCCAAATTTCAGGACATTACAGTCAATCATAAATTCAATAAATTCCTGCTTATACTGTTCCATTTATCTAATCCTCCATGTTTTTCATATATACGACAAACCCAGGATCCACACTCTGCTGCAATCCCAGTGTAAAATCCCTTTATTTATCCTGTTAATTCTAACATATGAACAACAGAATTGCAAATACGGCAATCCTCCGTTATTTCACTACTCCGATCAGCTCATTGATGTCTTCCACTTTCTGTTTTTCAAGAAATGCCTGAATACCATCTGCGATCTCCACAGTAGCATAAGGGTTAAAAAAGTTTGCAGTTCCCACAGACACTGCAGTAGCACCTGCCATAATAAATTCCAGGGCATCCTCAGCAGTTGCGATTCCTCCCATACCGATGATAGGAAGGGATACTGCATTTGCCACCTGATATACCATACGGACAGCTACCGGTTTTACTGCAGGACCGGACATTCCACCAGTTTTATTTGCCAGTGCAAATGTACGTCTGTTGATATCGATCTTCATTCCTGTCAGGGTATTGATAAGAGAAAGAACATCTGCGCCGCCAGCTTCTGCTGCTTTCGCCATCTCGGTAATATCGGTTACATTTGGGCTCAGCTTCATGATCACCGGCTGTTTTGCATATTTCTTTACTTCTTTTGTGATCTCTTCAAGAGCTTTCGGATTCTGACCGAAGGCAATTCCGCCTTCCTTGACATTCGGGCAGGAAACATTAATCTCCAGCATATCCACAGGCTCATTTCCAAGGCGTTCTACAACCTCACAGTAATCCTTTGCAGATTTTCCACAGACATTGACGATGATCTTTGTATCATATTTTTTAAGGAACGGAATATCTCTTTCACAGAAAACATCAATCCCCGGATTCTGAAGACCAATGGCATTGAGCATTCCGGATGCTGTCTCTGTCACTCTCGGTGTAGGATTTCCCGGCCACGGTACATTTGCCACACCTTTTGTCACAACTGCGCCAAGTCTGTTCAGATCCACAAATTCACTGTATTCCGCTCCGGAACCAAATGTTCCGGACGCTGTCATCACCGGATTCTTAAGTTCTACGCCGGCAAGATTTACATTCATTCTGCTCATAGCTCTACCTCCGTGCTCAGGAATACAGGTCCGTCTTTACATACTCTCTTGTTATGGACATGAGAATGAGAATCCACATCTTTGGATTTGCACACACAGGCAAGACACGCGCCTACGCCACAGGCCATACGCTCTTCCATGGAGATCCAGCACGGAATTCCTTTTTCAAGGGCATATGCCTTGATGGCACGGAGCATCGGGGCAGGTCCGCAGGCAAAGATCGCATCTGCCTCAAGATCGTTCTCACGGATGGCATCCATAACATTTCCCTTTGTTCCTGCAGAGCCGTCTTCTGTTGCCACATAGACATCTCCATAAGCTTCAAATTCCTTATTTAAAAACAGCTCATCTCTGTATCCGAGAACCATGATCTTTTCTGCGTCCAGCTGTTTAGCAGTTTCCAGCATTGGCGGGATTCCGATTCCTCCACCCATGAGAAACACTTTTTTGCCTTTTACTGCATCCAGCGGAAAACCATTTCCCAGAGGTCCCATAGTCTCAATGGGGACCCCTGCATGAAGTCTGGAAAATTCCTCCGTACCGGTTCCTTTTCCTGTAACGCGATATACCAGTCTCAGTTTTCCTTCTGCTTTATCGATCTCACAGAGACTGATGGGTCTTGGCAGAAGCTTACCGCCATTGCGGCTGTAAAGTGATACAAACTGTCCCGGCACTGCATTTTTTCCAATCTCACCTGCATCCAGCCACATACTGTAAATATCTGTACCAATACATTCCTGGCTGAGTATCTTACAGGGCTTTTTTGTTTTTTTACTTTCTGATGTACTCATAAAATGCCTCCTGTATTATCTGTTCTCCAGCGCACCGCTGATATCCGCGATCATATCTTTTACTGCCGCTCTGGAAGCATCTGCGTAATTTTCAGCGCCAAACTCTTTATATTTCTCCTGCTTATATGCAGCGATGATTCCTCTGGAAGAGTTTACGATAGCACCAAGTCCATCCTCATTAAAGAAATGGACAAGATCTGCGCCCTTTCCACCCTGAGCACCATATCCGGGAACAAGGATAAATGTCTTCGGCATGATCTTTCTTAATACCTTTCCCATTTCCGGATAGGTCGCACCTACAACAGCACCAACATAACTATATCCATCACCCATAAGCTCATCGCCCCACTGTGCAACCTTCTCACCTACCAGCTCATAGAGCGGGCGACCGTCGATGACACGATCCTGGAACTCACCACTTGATGGATTGGAAGTTTTGACCAGAACAAAGATACCCTTTTTCTCTTCCTTGCATACATCCATAAAGGGTTTCACACCATCAGAACCAAGGTATGGATTGACTGTTGCAAAATCCTCATCAAAACCTGCATATTTTTTTGAGCCTACCTGAACCTGTCCCAAGTGACCAACTGCATATGCTGCAGATGTGGAACCGATATCACCTCTTTTGATATCACCGATCACAACCAGATCTTTGGATTTACAATACTCAACCGTTTTCTTGTATGCGATCAGTCCCGGGATACCAAACTGCTCATACATGGCGATCTGTGGTTTCACTGCCGGGATCAGATCAAAGGTCGCATCCACGATTCCTTTGTTATACTGCCAGATTGCTTCTGCAGCGCCCTCCAGAGTCTCCCCAAACTCTGCAAAAGCCTTTTTCTGGATATGCTCCGGAATATAATTCAGCATAGGATCCAGTCCTACAACGATTGGTGCATTTGTTTTGCGGATATTGCTGATCAGTTTGTTAATCATGATTCTTTCTCCTCCTGGTTATTAAATACAATTTTTCCGTCACAGATGGTATAAAGCACTTTTCCCTTTACTTTCCAGCCATCAAACGGTGTGTTATGTCCTTTGGAAACAAATTTATTTTTATCGATAGCATACTCCTGCTCCGTATCCACGATGATCACATCTGCCGGATGGCCTTTCTGGAGAGTTCCTCTGTCAAGCCCGAGGATTTTCGCCGGGTTCAGGCACATCTTCTCAACCATCTGTTTCAGTGTGATCACATCTTTTTCCACCAGCTCTGTATAGGTGAGCGGAAGGCTTGTTTCCAGACCTACGATCCCAAATGGTGCATTCTTCATAGAACCTGTTTTTTCCTGTGCACTGTGCGGTGCATGGTCCGTGCTGATCACCTCGATGGTACCGTCCTTCAGGCCCTGTTTCAGTGCTTCCACATCCTTCGGTGTACGGAGCGGCGGATTCATCTTGTAATTCGGGTCATCTGTTTTAATATCATCGGATGAAAGGATAAAATGGTGCGGGCATACCTCAGCTGTGATATTGTCGTATCCTTTCTCTTTTACGATCTTCATCATCTGGGCATCCCCATAAGTGGAACAGTGGCAGAGATGAAGATGGACTCCTGTCTCCAGCGCCAGAATGATATCTCTGGCTGTAATGGTATCTTCCACTGCATTGCAGATTCCGGGAAGCCCCAGTCTTTTGGCGTTCTCATCCTCATTCATGCATCCATCTCCACGCAGATCGATATCTTCACAATGGTCAAAAAACGGCACGCCACATTCTGCTGCGATCCTCATTGCTTCTTTACAAAGTGCTGTATTCATCACAGATTTACCATCCTCGGACACTGCCGGGATCCCTGCTTTCACCATTCCGGCAATATCTGCAAGTTCAGTCCCCTTTTCTCCCATGGTGGCTGCACCTGCCTGAAGTACATGAATACCGGAAACCTGCGCCGCCTTGTTATGTACATAGTTTACCCGGTCCGGATTATCAATAGTGGGAGTTGTATTTGGCATAGCAACTACAGTTGTCACACCACCACGTGCTGCCGCAGCAGCACCACTCTTGATATCTTCCTTGTGTGTCTGGCCCGGATCACGAAAATGGACATGAAGATCGATAATTCCCGGCATGACCAGCTTTCCTTTCGCATCGATCACACGGTCGCCGTCTTTCTTTTTCAGCTTCTGGCCTATTTCCGCAATGATTCCGTCTTCCAGATAAATATCGCCTGTTTTATCCGTATCTGTAGCCGCATCCACGATCCGGCCTCCTCGAATCAGAATCCCCATTTCTGTTCTCCTCTCATCCTGTATTTTCAAAGCAGATCCTTCAATCCGCTTGTATTCTCCTATATCATACACGAAATCTCTCTATTTATAAAGATTTTTTTTACAAAGCAATTTCGCCCCTTTTTACACCCCGGAATTGTTGGAATTTTCTCCTTGACATTTCAAAACACGGGTTATATAATCAGAGCATGGCAAAATATTTAATGTAAAATCACTAGTTTTTAGAGATTATATTTACATGAATATAGTCTGTAAAATCTGGTGATTTTTTATTATCATCAGAAGGCTATTTTAATTTTTTTTATTTTTATGGAGGTAACACAAAATGAACAAGGGAACTGTAAAATGGTTCAACGCAGAAAAAGGTTATGGTTTTATCACAGGTGAGGACGGACAGGATGTATTCGTACACTTCTCCGCTATCAACGGTGAAGGCTTCAAATCTCTTGAAGAAGGACAGGCTGTATCCTACGACTTAACAGAGGGCGCTCGCGGAATGCAGGCTGCTAACGTTACAAAGTTATAATTCTATAACCATAAAAAACGTATAAGTCAAAACGGGGCTGCTTTATGGCAGACCCGTTTTTTATTGCATTATATTTATCCTGTATATAAAAATCCCCGGGATGCTTCAACACATCCCGGGAACCCATCATTTCATATGTGTTTTCTATTCCGCACTGTCTGAAGATAATCCGGAAATATAATCTGTCAATGCAGAAGTATCCATCACAGTATCCACCTTCACACTGGCTTCCTTCGCCTGGATCTTGGCATATGCGGAATATCCGATCCAGCCTACAAGCAGAACCGCGATGAGGATCCATGCCGCCATCTCAAGTACAAATTCTGCGCGTTCCTTCTTCAGGGCACTGTTTCGCGAGTATTTGTTGTTTTTATATTTGTCAACTTTCTTCTGGCTCATTGTCTTTCTCCTTTGCCGCTTCAGTACTTCGTTCATTATAGCACACTTGTTTTCAAAAGAAAAGCGGCAACTCCCTGAAGAAATGTGATAATTTTCTGAACTGGAGATTTTCTCTGATCAGACTGCTACGATAACGCCACCATCGTTGGCATACATACTGCTGACACCGGCAGTATCCATAACTACGATCTTTGCTGGGTGCAGTTTCTCACGGATAGCCTCCTCCAGCATCTTCGCTCTTTCCGGACAGTTGCAATGAGTGATGGCAACTGTCTTTTCCGGGATGTTGATCCCCTTCTCTCCAATGTGATCCACCATTTTTACGATTGCTTTATTCATGCCTCTGGCCTGATCCAGCTGACAGATCGTTCCTTCCGGAGTAGCTCCCATAACCGGCTTGATCTTCAGTGCACTGGCCACCAGAGCTTTCACTCTGCCCAAACGTCCGTTCTTGCGCAGAGTTTCCAGATTCTCCAACACAAAAAATGTGTTCATCTCTTCAATATATTTCTCTACTTCACTTACTACTTCTTCAAAAGAAAGTCCCTTTTCTTCACACTCCACGATCTTCATGGCAATCAGACTCTGACCACCGGATGCAGATTTGGAATTAAATACATGAACCTTTTTCTCCGGCTGCTCTTCCAGGAACAGGTTTTTTCCAAGAATCGCACTGTTATAGGAACCACTCAATTCTGCCGATAGCGTCACCGCATAAATGTGTTCCGCATCACACTCATATGCCTTCATATAGCGTTCCGGAGAAGGGCATGCAGACTTGGGGCATTCCGGGCAGGCCGCAACCTTCTTTAAAAAATCTTTCTGATCGAAATTCTCATCATCTATAATATTCTCACCGCCCACCGTCAGCGTCAGTGGTATGGATTCAATCCTGCCGTCATTTTTCCATTCATCTAAAAGCTCCCCACAGCTATCTATCGCAATCTTATAGCTCAATTATATCGTCCTCTTTTCCATTATATGTAGTATTCAATACCACATCTATCGTATCACATAAACAGATATTTGAAAAGAGTTTTTTAAAAAGTCTGTCCTTTTTTCTTTATCTGAGATATAATGTCTACACGCGATCACATAAAAGAAAGGAAGTGCGGCATGCTTGCATTAAAGATCACAGATATCCGGGATTTCACAAACAAACTTTTTATAGGAGAAGTATTTGACAAATTCTGTCTGTCCGAAGCGACTGTGACTACTTTTAATACTTTTACCATTGATGGCAGGCTTCAGAAAGATTTTTTTGATACAGACAGCATGAACAGACTCACAGAGCACGGCCGGACACATTCTCTCTGGAAGGACATCAGACCTTTCTGCTGGTCTGTGATCCGCGGTAAGCGTACGCCCTTAAGCTTCAGGATCGTGCTGCATTTAAGTCGGAGTGGAGTTGAAGCTGCAATGAGAAATACAGATTTCGGAATTTCCTCCGAACAGATAGACGGACTATTCTTAAATCTTCAATTTAAAAATAACAGCCTTCTTTGTACTACCGGAACCTCTCTTAAAACATTCTCTATGGATAAACGCCCGGAGCAGCTCTGGGATGATATGATCCTGAGCTTTCTGTCCAGGAATCAGATTCTTTTTGAAAGGCTATAGTCAATTCTCTTCTTCTATTTCCCTCAGGTAATACGCAAGCATATCAATAAATTCACTGTTGGTAGGCTTGTATTCCAGAGGATATCCTGCAATCTCATCCAGCAGTTTTTTATTTCCTTCCCAACACACATTTACCATTGTTCTGATATCATGCTCAATATTGGTAGGTGTTGATCTGTACTTCCGCGCCAGGCATGGATAAATGTCCTTTGTGATCCGCAATGGTTTATACTGATCCCCCATGGAAATCTTTACCGCTTCCGCAACGAAAAAATATCCTTTGTATTTCGAATTTGCACCAAGTCTTCTGATCAATCCATACACCTTTTTCATACATTTGTTCCTCCATTTCATTTTTTTCTCTTTTTAAAAGCACTCCCTTATGTATAATACGACAGTTATCTATATTTTTCGCTTTCTTCTGAAAATTTATTTTATACATATTAGATACTAATTTAAATTTTTAGTCATATTTTACAGGTTATTTTTATTTAATATCTATTATTTTATTTAAAATTCCTATAATTGTGTTAAAGATACACATATTGTTATAAAAAAAGCAAAGGCTTCGCCCCATTACGGGCAAAGCCTTTCGATCATTTTATATGTCGTTTTATTTTGTAAGGACCATAAGGATATCGTTGCTTCTCTTTACAAATTTTGTCATTTCTTCAGGAGAAAGCTGTTTATGGCTCATCATTGCAAGATCATAAAGCTGTTCACAGATCACCGGAACATACTCTGATCCCTGATTTTCTGCTATAAACCTTACAAGAGGATGATTTGCGTTCAGTACAAGTACTTCCTGACCACCGAACATATTCGGATCCATTCCATACATATTGTACATTTTCATCATATCCTGCATACGGCGACTCTCCTCAGGAAGAGTGATCATCGCTGCAGTTCCCTCATTTTTCAGCTTCTCTACTTTTACTTCAAGTTTATCCTTGCCAAGATTCTTACGGAACACCTCAGTAAGTGTCTTGACTGTTGCTTCATCCGCTTTTCCGTCTTCACGAAGCTCTTCTGTCAGATCTGCATCAATTCTCTTGAACTGGATCGTCTGATCCTGCTGTTCAAGATGGGAAATAAACTGTGAATCGATCACATGCTTCAGCAGTACAGCATCTTTACCCGCTTCACGGAACATATTAATGTACTGGCTCTGCTGTACCTCATCGGTCACATAATAGATCACCGTTTTTTCCGGTTCCTCATTCTGGGATCCTTCAGAAGCTTTCTCCTCTGTCTTCTCCTCTTCAGCTGCTTTTGTTTCTTCTTTTTTATTTTCCTCAATGCAGTCTTTCAGGGTAAGATATTTGCCGTCCAGATTCTTAAAGAGGATATAATCGTTCATCTTCTCACCAAATTTCGCATCCTTGATGCATCCAAATTTGATAAACGGGCTGATATCATCCCAGTACTTCTCATAAGACTCTCTGTCTGTCTTGCACATTCCGGTGAGCTTATCTGCTACTTTCTTGGTGATGTATTCAGAAATCTTTTTCACAAAACCATCATTCTGCAGTGCAGAACGAGAAACATTCAGTGGAAGATCCGGACAGTCGATCACGCCTTTCAGAAGAAGAAGGAATTCCGGGATCACCTCTTTGATGTTATCTGCAATAAATACCTGATTATTATAAAGCTTGATGGTTCCCTCAATGGAATCATACTCTGTCCTGATCTTCGGGAAATACAGGATACCTTTCAGGTTGAACGGATAGTCCATGTTCAGATGAATCCAGAACAGCGGTTCCTTGTAATCCATAAATACCTTACGGTAAAATTCTTTATACTCTTCATCCGTGCACTCATTTGGATGCTTCATCCAGAGCGGCTGTGTATCGCTTAAGGATACCGGCCGTTTATTGATCTTTACTTTATCTTTGGCAGGAGAAACTTCCACAACTTCTTTCTCGCCTTTATCATTCTCCTTTTCCTCTGTCTTGGCATCCTCATGGATATGTTCAACTACCACATCATCTTCACGGAGATCTGCCTCATCGATGGTTTCATACTCCTGTTCAGCATTTGCTTTGGAAAGATAGATATTTACCGGCATGAAAGAACAGTATTTCTCAATAACCTCTCTCATACGATATTCATTGGCAAACTCCAGGCTTTCCTCATTGAGGAAAAGAGTGATCTCTGTTCCCGGTTCTGTTTTGTTTCCGTCTGCCATCTCATACTCCGTACCACCGTCACAGGTCCAATGTACTGGTGTGGAACCCTCCTTGTAAGAGAGAGTATCAATATGAACTTCATCTGCAACCATAAATGCAGAATAAAATCCAAGTCCGAAATGACCGATCATCTGATCATCCGTTGTTTTATCCTTATATTTCTCAAGAAACTCTGTGGCACCGGAAAAAGCGATCTGTGTGATATATTCCTCTACTTCATCTGCTGTCATACCAATACCGTTATCGATAAACTTCAAAGTTTTCTGATCCGGATCAACGATAACATTTATAGCCGGTTTGTAACCTTCCGGGAATGTATAATCTCCCATAACTTCCAGCTTTCTCAGTTTGGTGATCGCATCGCATCCGTTGGAGATCATCTCTCTTACAAAAATATCATGGTCGGAATATAACCATTTCTTGATGATCGGAAAAATATTTTCACTGTTGATTGATAAACTGCCATGTTTTGCTGACATATATGTCACTCTCCTTTTGTTTTTATTTTTATTTCTGATGTTCCGACAGAGCCGGAAACCTGTTGTTTTTTTCAATAAATATATACTAATACGACTTTTTACAAAAGTCAAGGGAAATTTAGCACTCATCATTATAGAGTGCTAGTAACAGCATGTAAAACGGATCTCTATGTGCAAAAAAATCCCTCCGTACATTTTTTGTACGGAGGGTGCTGTAAAACTATCTTCTACATTCTGTTCTTATTTTTTCTTTCTACGATATACAAGGATTCCTCCAATACATACCACAGCCACGATCAAAATGATCACAAATGTCATGATCGGTGTACTGTCTCCCGTCTGCACTGCAGATTTCTGATTTGTCTGTGTCACTGCCGGACTCGGAGTCGCAGTAAGAACTGCTGCCTGTGATACCGTAAAAGTAACCGTACTTTCTGACTGTGTACCGGTATCCTTCCAGCTAGAGCCGTCGTATTTCTGCTGTCCAAAGGTAACTTTCAAAGTATATTTTCCCGGCTTGCTGACACGGAATGTTGCAGTATAAGGCTCTCCATCCCAGGTACGGGTCTCTGTGATCTTCCAGCTCTTCGGCTGATATCTGGTATCTCCCTTACGCGGGTTTGTATTATCCATCCCTGCACCAGCTGCTGTAAAGGTGATCTTTGTATTGGTATCATACTTGCCATTGGAATCAATGCCTGTGATCTTATTGTCCGATGCAGCGGCTTCCGTGCCCTGATATCCGTTTACTGTAATACTTACTGCGATCACTGTACTGATCTTGTTGGGATTCTTAACCCCCTCCGGAAGAATGACAGTACCTTTTACATTAAATATCTGACGTTCTGCAGAAGACGGATCATAAGAAGATCCCTTAACATCCCATTTAACAGATGCCTTCTGCTCTCCCTTTGTTGTAGTGATCTTTACTGTTCCCGGAAGCTTCAGGGCTTTCTGGGTTTTCTGGGTTCCATTGGGAAGATCTTTGATATCGGATGGCTTTTTGATACCTGTAAGGTTATTCGCCTTCTTACTGTTATCTGTTTTTTTCTTTGTAACGCTGAAATGGACATTTACATAAGCTTCCACGTTTGCATCATTGGCGATCACAATGTCTTCCAGATATTCCCCCTGTGAAAGTCCGCTGACCGGCTGTACGCTAAAGGTTGCATTATCTCCTGCTTCCAGCTCTGTGGCGGAAAGTGTACCAATTGTATATGCATTTGATGAAGGCTGTTTCAGAACAATTTTTGTATTTCCGGTGTTGGTAACTGTAACTGTCTTCGCATCAGGAAGTTCCTTATAACCTTCCTCTTTGGTTCCAAACTCCAGACTGTCTGTTACCGAAAGACCGGGATTGGGTTCCGGTTCCGACTCCGAAACTGTAAATTCCAGCCGGACTTCAGCCAGTGTGTTTCCGGTATTCTGATCTGTCACAGAAATCGTATCGCTGTGATCTCCGGCCTGAAGACCGGTCTTGGGCTGTACAGTAAAGGTTGCCGCCTTATCTCCGGGATTGAGCACTTCCGCAGAAGGCTCTCCCACCTCATAATCCTCCGGAGCAGAAAGCTGGATCCGGATAGCTTCTGTACCTGTATTCTCTACGGTTACAGGCTGTGCATCCGGCGCAGTCTCATAGCCCTGTTCCAGTGTTCCAAACTTCAGAGGACCTTCCGGTTTCACTGTTGCAGTAACTGTTTTTGGTGTTTCTGTCTTTACCATAACCGAAGCCGTCACTATAGCAGATGCTTCAGTGCTTTCATCAGAGGCAAATACAAGCTCTTCCACGTATGGATCATCTTTTGCAGAGAGTCCAAGCTTAGGCTGTACGGTAAAGGTCTGCTCTCCTCCCTGCGCCAACTGGATATTTCCGCTGCTCTCCACTTCACTGACCGGCGCAATATCAAAAAACTCCGACTCAGGCTGTACTAACGTCACAGCTTCTGTACCTTCGTTTTTGATCGTGACTGTACTTGTTGTTTCTACCTTTTCATAACCGGCAGTCAGATCATCAAAAGGCAGTTCTGTCGGATCCGCAGTTAGCTTATATATTTTTTCCGCTGCAGGGTCCGATGTTTCCCCGGGATCTGTCTGCTCATTATTTTTATTATCTTCGGCTTTTTTATTTTCCGGTTCTTTTACTGTAAAATCCGCTTCAAAGAAGACATCGGCACCTTCTTCTGTCTGATACGTGATCAGATCTTTGTATTCTCCAGCCTTCAGACCTTCTCGTGGTTTTACCCACACAGCAACACTTTCACCACTCTTTAATGGCGCATCGTTAATATCCGCAGCCATGAAATTCTCCGGGGCGATCTCTTTAAAATTAAGATCTCCGGTTCCGTTATTTGTGATAGTAACCATCTGTGCTTCCGGAATTTCCGTATATCCTTCTTCCACGGAACCAAAATCCAGAATTCCACTTCCATCTTCCGTGTATGCAGATGCCGAATATGTCGGTTCCTCATTTTTTTCGGAAGCGTCTGCTGCTGTATCTGCGGAATCCGGTGTCTCTGTCTGACTATCTCCGGATGTATCTGCCTCATCGGTATTCTGAGGCCCTGACTGTTCTCCGTTTACTTCTATAACAGAGTTTTCAGCAGGCTCCTGGGTATCTGCAGGTTCCTGTACATCTGTATTCTCCTGCACATCCGCAGACTCCGTTTCTTCTGCCGGCTCTATGGTTTCCTCAGGCTGAGCACTATCAGGCTCCTCTGACGTTCCAGCTTCTGTATCCGGCGTGTTCTCTGAAGACTCCGAAGCTTCACTTTCCTCCGCATCCGGATCTTCTCCTGCTGCTTTGGCTTCTTCCTTTTTCTTTTCTGCCAGTGCTTTGGCTTCCTCCTCTGTTTCGGAAACCTCCTGGGTCGTCACCGTAAGCTCACCACTGACTCCCGTCTCTTCTTTTCCGGTGATCTTCAGAACGATCGGAAGACCCAGATCTTTTTCATCGATTTTATAAGTCTTGTCAGTTCCTACCTCTGTAAGAAGGTCTCCGTCCTTTAATGACCAGGAAAAACTCACATTATCATCTGTGATCCCCTCCGGCTTGACCTTTGAGTAATCTGCACTTAAAGTAGACCCGATCGCAAGTGTTCCTTTGACCTTCAACTTTCCATCAAGAGTTCCAGATGGAACTGCAGTGGCAAATACCATCGATGGAAGCAGCGTTACCATCATAAGCACAGCCATGACGACTGCCAGCACTCTGCTTTTTTTCATATCCCATCCTCCTTTACATCATTTTATTTTCCCCACATTTACCCTTTCTACGCAGGGCTTTCTTTTTGCTGATGCAAGTTTATCATATTTAATTTTCAGAGGTGTAATCCCTGCTTTCCGTCAGCCTTCTACGATCATATATTTTCCGTCCGGGAGTTTAAATACTTCGCTTTCTTCTTCCAGCTCCTTCAGGGAAATCCCCTCCACATCTGCGCCCATTCCATCCAGATATTTTTTAACATCCTTCAGGGAATCCAGCACAACTGCCATGCAATCCTCTAGAAATTCCTCTGCCTCCTCAAAATCCTCTGCTACCGGCTCATCAAAAAGCTGACCCTGTTTTTCCAGAAATGTCTGGACATATTCTTTCTTGTACATATTAAAGTACCTCCTTTATATCTCCGCCCGCCGCGATCAGTCTGCGAAGTACTGGTTCCACCTTCTCTGTCTCGTAGAAAGCCGCCGCCTTTACCCCTGGCTTCGCATGCTTCATGGCAAAGCTGTATTTTACAGATTTCATCATTTCAATATCATTGTATTCATCCCCGAACGCTATGCATTCATCCGGTCCGATTCCCAAAAGTTCCTGGTATTTACGGATCCCTTTTGCTTTGTTCGTGGTAAATGGAACAAAATCCACCCACGCAAATCCGGATGTCACAACAGTACATCTGTCTTTGAACCGTTCTCTCCAGTACCGGATGGATTCCTCCGTCATTCCTTCTCTCTCATAAACTGCAACCTTCATACAAGGCTCTGTGATCTCATCAAAACTCTTTATGATCTTACACTGATTTTTTACTTCTTCGATCATCAGATGGCGATAATGTTCTGTCTTGGGCATGATATAATAAAAATCCTTTGTAGAACAGGAAAATTCCGCTCCGGGCTTTTCCCATATTGCCTGAATGATCTCTCTGACCAGTTCTTTGTCAAAGCTGTCGCAGTACAGAAGCTTCTCATTCTGGACAGCGAGCCCGCCATTTTCACTGATAAATGCCATCTCGTCCTTTACCGGCGCAAAAAGATTCCTCATATTGGCATACTGTCTGCCACTGGCTGCCACAAAGAGGATTCCCATTTTTTTCAGTTCCTTTACCAGCGGAAAGATCTCTTCCGGCAGCGTCTGTCTTCCACCGATAAGCAGCGTTCCATCCAGATCACTGGCAACCATCTTAATCATGCTGCTTCTCCTCATAAATAGTAAACAGATCACCAGGTACAGCTGCTACAATATCTGCACCGTTATTTTCAAGCTCTTCTCTGTCACGGAATCCCCATAGTGCACCAACGGTATACATTCCGGCAGCACTTCCTGTCTGCATATCTGTCTTTGTATCTCCGATATACATACATTCTTCCGGCTTTACGCCGAAATCTTCTGCAATCTTCAGCGGACCATCCGGCGCCGGCTTTCTGCGGATTCCTTCCTGCTGTCCCATCACCTCATCAAACAGATCGCCATAGATCGCCTTTACCACTTTCTGCGCCGCAACATGAGGCTTATTGGAGCATACAGCCATCTTAAGGCCTGTATGTTTCAGCTTCTGAAGGGTTTCCGGCATATCTTTATATGGCACAACTTTATACAACGGATCTTCATCAAATTTCCTGCGATAAAGTTCCCTGACTTCTTCGTAGTGTACCAGCTCCGGATCTCCTGCATCGATCAGGCATCTTCTGATCAGCATATCTGCACCTTCACCGCTGTAATAACGAAAATTATCTGCCGGCTGTGGTTTCAGGGAAAACTTTTCCATGATCTCATTCGCCACATATGCCATAGATTCCAGTGTATCCGCAATTGTTCCATCCAGATCAAATATACAAGCTTTTATCATTTTGTCTTTCATCCTCTCAGGTTCATTCCCAGTTTTTTTGTCTCATAGATCAGTCTTGCCACAGGCAGTCCCACCACGTTGTTATAATCACCACGGATTCCCTTCACATAGGCTCCCCAGGCGCCCTGGATCCCATAGCTTCCGGCTTTGTCCATTGGGTCTTTGCTGTTTACATATTCCTTTATTTCTTCCTCTGTCACCGGATAAAAGCTCACATCTGTGCACTCATGGAAGGTATGAGCTTTCCATCTCCCTTTTTCTCTTATCAGCAAAGTTACACCGGTATATACCTGATGTGTATTCCCCTGCAGCATAGCGAGCATCTCTATTGCAGCTGTCTCATCTGCCGGTTTACCTAAAATCTTACCCTCATAAGATACAACGGTATCTGCACCGATCACAACCACATCTCTCAGATCTCGGTTCTCCTCTTCCTCCAGCGCGTATGCCGTAAACATAGCTTTCTGACGAGAAAGTTCCTCCACCACT
This sequence comes from Blautia sp. MSK20_18, assembly GCF_020553125.1. NCBI lineage: Bacteria > Bacillati > Bacillota > Clostridia > Lachnospirales > Lachnospiraceae > Blautia > Blautia sp. MSK20_18. The sequence continues at coordinate 18,988 of NZ_JAJCGR010000027.1, read as the reverse complement.
TTCGCAGGCTCTGCACTGGTGATCCGTTCTTCCCCGCTGGCAGGCTTCACTTCAAAGGCGACTCCTACCTGGCTTAAAAGTTCCCGCCTCCTGGGAGATGCGGAAGCAAGCACGATTTTCTTCATGTGTAATTCCTCTCTTTCCTGTGTTATCAGTATAACCGTTTCTGTAAATGGGCGCAACCGAAATCGTTGCAGGAGCATTTTGTACTTATCCATTTATTCCTGATGACGATAAAACAAAACAAGCAGTACACCCTGATACCTGTTCACGGTGTACTGCTGTCATATGTTTCGTATTCTTTTTGACAGTTTTTATGCTTTCGGTAATTTGAAAGAGCTCTTCAGAGATACAATGCGGTTAAATACCGGTGCTCCCTCCCTGGAGTCATGGATATCTGCGCAGAAGAAACCGTTACGTACAAACTGATAGCTGTCATAACCTTTTGCTTTCAGAAGCTCCGGCTCTACATAAGCACTTGTTACTGTAAGAGAATTCGGATTTACATTAAGAGAACCATCTTCTTTATTGTAAACACCTTTTTCTTCATCTACGATATTCTCGTAAAGTCTTACCTCAACTTTACCTGCATTGGATGCTTCCACCCAGTGGATCGTTCCTTTTACCTTACGTCCGTCCGGTGCATTTCCGCCCTTGGTCTCCGGGTCATAGGTACAGTGGACTACACGGATCGTTCCGTCGTCATCTGCCTCATAACCTGTGCAGGTTACAAAATATGCATTCATAAGACGAACTTCATTTCCAATATAGAGACGTTTGTATTTCTTAGGAGGCTCTGCCATAAAATCATCACGTTCAATATAAAGTTCTCCACTGAACGGAATCTTTCTGGTTCCAAGCTCCTCATTCTCCATATTATTCGGAGCTTCAAGATACTCAACCTGTCCTTCCGGATAGTTATCGATCACGAGCTTGATCGGATCAAGGATCGCCATCATACGCGGACGTTTCAGCTTCAGGTCCTCACGGATGCAGTACTCGAGCATTGCATAATCTACAGAACTGTTCGCCTTTGAAACACCACAGAGTTCTACAAATTTACGGATAGACTCCGGTGTAAATCCACGGCGGCGAAGTGCGGCGATGGATACTAGTCTCGGATCATCCCATCCATCTACGATGCCGTCCTCAACAAGCTTCTTGATATAACGTTTACCTGTAACAACGTTGGTCAGGTACAGCTTTGCAAACTCGATCTGCTTCGGTGGGTGCGGATATTCCAGTTCCTTTACCACCCAGTCATAAAGCGGTCTGTGGTCCTCAAACTCCAGAGTACAGATAGAATGTGTCACACCCTCAATGGCATCCTCGATCGGATGAGCGAAGTCGTACATCGGATAGATGCACCATTTATCTCCTGTATTGTGATGTGTCATGCGGGCTACACGGTAAATGACCGGGTCACGCATGTTCATATTCGGTGATGCCATATCGATCTTGGCACGGAGAACCTTCTCGCCATCTCCGTATTTGCCCTCACGCATCTCTTCAAAAAGCTGAAGATTCTCTTCTACAGTACGGTTTCTGTACGGGCTCTCTTTACCTGGCTCTGTAAGAGTTCCTCGGTACTCACGGATCTGGTCTGCAGTCAGGTCGCAGACAAAGGCCTTGCCTTTCTTAATAAGCTTCACTGCTGCCTCATACATCTGATCAAAATAATCAGATGCAAAGAAAAGTCTGTCTTCCCAGTCTGCACCAAGCCATTTCACGTCAGCCTTGATGGACTCTACAAATTCGAATTTCTCCTTTGTAGGGTTGGTATCATCAAAACGGAGGTTGAATTTTCCGTTGTATTTCTGAGCCAGTCCATAATTTAAAAGAATGGATTTCGCATGTCCGATATGAAGATAGCCGTTAGGTTCCGGTGGGAAACGTGTATGCACGGTGTCATAAACGCCTTCTTCAAGATCTTTGTCTATAATATTTTCAATAAAGTTTTTGGAAACTGTTTCGTTCTCCATTGCTTTCCCTCCTAAATATCATCCTGATGTTTTATCTTATCATAAATCCGGAGTTTTTGAAACCCGCAAAACCTGTATCTAAACAAAAAATTGTCTGTTTTTAGACACAAAAAAAGCTGCTGACGGGAATCGAACCCGTGACCTCCGCCTTACCAAGGCGACGCTCTACCGACTGAGCCACAGCAGCTTGTTTCGCGACGTTTGTGCCGCTCACAGTTGTTTATATTATCAGATGATTGTCATATTGTCAATACATTATTTTTATTTTTTAAAAATTCATATTTTCATGATTATAGCACAAAAAATCCTGTGTGCTGTCGCTCGCAGACACAGCACGCAGGATTCTCTTTTTACTCTTCTGTCTTTGTCTCTTCTGCTTCTGTCTCTTCTTCCGCTTCGGCCTCCGATTCATCATCTGCAGGTGTTTCCTCTTCTGCTTCTGTTGGTGCCTCTTCAGCATCATCTGCCTCTTTGGAAACTTCTACAGTCTCAGATGCAGTCTTGTCCCAGTCCTGGAAGACTTCTTTCTCTTCTTTTTCTTCCTTCTTCTCGTCATCCTTGAAATCATCAAGATCTTCGAAATCATCCTCAAAGTCTTCTTCGCATACAGATCGTCTGGATACAAGTGCTGCGATAGCTCCTGCTGCGGCAGCGGTAAGCGCTCCTACTGCAACAAGTCCCCAATATTTATTGATCTTTGCCATAATTTGGTCTCCTTTCTTATTCTGCTCCTTATGAATATTATTTTAATACTTTTATATTCAAAAGGAAAGAGGTATTTACTCTTCTCAAAAATAGCTTTTAATTTTCCCACGGATCCTCTGCAGTGCATTATCAATGGATTTCGGTGTTTTTCCAAGGATCCGGGCAATATCCATATATCCATTTCCATCCAGATACAACTGCAGTACCCTGTTTTCCAGAGGGCTCAGGCTCTTTTTCATTTCATTTTCGAGAGCCGCCACATTTTCCCGGTCGATCAGGATCGATTCCGGATTATCATGCTCCACACAGGAATCTCTGAAGTTTTCCTCCGCCTCTCCGTCGCTTAAAGACACATAAGTGTTCAGTGGCTGATGTTTCTGGCGGTTTGAACTTTTAATTGCAGTATATATCTGTCTGTCAATACATATATTTGCAAAAGACTGAAAAGACGACTCCCTGTCTGGCTGGTAATCACGGACTGCCTTAAACAGTCCGATCATCCCCTCCTGTATCAGATCATCTGTGTCCCCACCTATCAGAAACATGGCACGGGCTTTTTTTCTGACCAGACCTTTATACTTTTCCATCAGATAATCTGCAATTGCAGATTCCCCTGCACGAAGTCTTTCGATAAGAGCTTCATCCGTCATCTCATTATATCGGCACATTTTTTCTCCGAACAGCTATGGCTGTATTTGATGTATTTATTTTGACAGTCTCTGTCTCACGATCTCAAAAGCAAGCACCCCTGCTGCTACAGAAGCATTAAGGGAATCGATATCCCCCTTCATCGGGATCGCGGTAGTAAAATCACATTTCTCTTTTACAAGGCGGCTTACACCATTTCCCTCATTTCCGATCACAAGGCCAATAGGTCCTGTCAGATTCTGACGGTACATCACCTCTCCGTCCATATCTGCACATACGAACCAGATGCCTTTTTCTTTCAGTTCATCAATAGTCTGTCCCAGATTAGCAACCTTGGCAACCGGTGTATAATTCAGTGCGCCTGCCGACGTCTTGGCAACCGTAGCAGTCAGTCCTACTGCTCTGTGTTTGGGAATGATCACACCATGAGCACCTGCGAGATTTGCGGTACGGATGATAGCTCCCAGATTATGAGGATCCTCAATATTATCAAGAAGAATGATAAACGGAGGCTCTCCTTTATTTTCTGCTTTTTTCAGGATATCTTCCACTGTAGAATAATCATAAGCCGCAACCTGTGCGATCACACCCTGATGTGCACCTGTCTCGCTCATGGAATCCAATCGTTCCTTTGGAACAAATTTTACAATGGTATCATGTTTTCTGGCTTCTCTTGCGATGGTGCGGACCGGTCCGTCCTGACAGCCATCCAGAATAAACAGTTTATCAACACATTTACCGGAACGAAATGCCTCAAGGACCGCATTTCTTCCTTCTATCATTTCAGTCAATTTAAACTTCCTCCTTCTCAAGTCCTGCATGGACCAGCTCCAGTATCCTTGAAAAATCCTCTTTCAGGTAAAGATATCCCATCAGCGCCTCAAACCCTGTGGCACGCCGGTAATCCGCCATGGTGGCATGTTTGGCCATGGTAGCGGAATGCGCATTCCTTCCTCTTCGATATACACTTTTTTCTTCTTCTGTCAAAAGTGGTTCGAGAATCTCCATCATACCCGACTGCGCAGATGCTTTTACAAGGCTACTGGCTTTTTTGTGGAGACGATTTACCGGACAATTCGCTTTTTTCACAAGAATAGTACGGATCACCAGCTCATAAACACCATCCCCGATATAGGCCAGCGTCAGCGGCGAATAGGTCCGAAGGTCTGCGTCTTTCAGATCAAACAGCTCTTTCAGTTTCTTTAAGCTCTCTGCCATTTCACACCTTCTCTTGTATCTTTAAGGATGATACCTTTTTTCAGGAGCTCATCTCGGATCTCATCTGCTCTCTTGAAATCCTTTGCCTTTCTTGCAGCCTGGCGCTCCTGGATCAGATCCTCGATCTCTTTGTCAAGAATCTCTTCTTTTTTCTCGATTTTCAGTCCCAGCACATCACTGAGCTTAAAAAGTTCCTCATAAAGACCACCGGCAAACTCCCTTGAGCTGTTCTCGTCTACGTTTGTGTTGGCAAATTTTACAAGCTCAAAAATTGCCGCAAGTGCATCTGCAGTATTAAAATCATCATCCATGGCAGCTTCAAATTTGGTAACAAAACCTTCTGCTTCTTTGAGAAGCGCAAGCTCTTCCTCTGTAATATTCTCTGCCGCCCCATTGTCTTTACGGTCGCTGAGCTTGCCTGCCGCCTCAAGGATACGCTCCAGAGAGTTCTTTGCTGCCTCCATCAGATCTGCACTGAAGTTCAGCGGACTTCTGTAATGTGCGTTCAGCATAAAGAAACGGAGAACCTGAAGATCATACTGTTCACCGATCTGACGAACGGTACGGAAATTTCCGAGAGATTTGGACATCTTGCGGTTGTCGATGTTCAGGAAACCATTATGCATCCAGTATCTTGCAAAAATCTTACCATTGCAGCACTCACTCTGTGCAATCTCATTCTCATGATGCGGGAAGATCAGATCCTCACCGCCTGCATGGATATCAATCTCTTCTCCGAGATATTTCTTGGACATAACAGAGCACTCAATATGCCAGCCAGGACGTCCGTCGCACCACGGTGACGGCCAGGACGGCTCGCCCTCTTTCTTTGGTTTCCAAAGCACGAAGTCTAACGGATCTTCCTTCTGATCCTCACCGGATACCTTAAGAGAACGGAATCCTGACTGGAGATCATCCAGATTCTTATGAGAAAGCTTGCCATACTCTTTGAATTTCTTTACACGGAAATAAACGGTCCCGTCAGCTGCCGGATATGCATATCCTTTATCAATAAGAGTCTGGATCATGTCGATCATGCCCTGGATCTCCTGTGTAGCCTGGGGTGCAGTTGTAGCAGGTTTTACATTCATATCTGCCATATCCTTCTTGCACTCTTTGATATAACGGGTAGAGATTTCCTCTGCGGAAACGCCCTCTTCAATGGCCTTCTTGATGATCTTATCATCTACATCGGTAAAGTTGGATACATAATTTACTTCATATCCTTTATATTCCATATATCTGCGCACCGTATCAAAAATGATCATAGGGCGGGCATTTCCGATATGGATCAGATTGTATACCGTAGGTCCGCAGACATACATTTTTACTTTTCCTTCTTCCAGAGGTACAAATTCCTCTTTTCTGCGTGTCAGTGTGTTAAAAATCTTCATGTTACTCTTCCTCCAATTTCCCGATTCTGTACAGGGAGCAGATCGCCTGTGAGGAGATTCCCTCTCCCTGTCCTGTAAATCCAAGGCCTTCCTCTGTGGTCGCCTTGATATTCAGCTGTGATATTTTAATCCCAAGTGCTTCTGCGATATTTTCTCTCATCGTCGGAATATGTGGTGCCATCTTCGGTTTCTGAGCGATGATGGTGGCATCGATATTTCCGATCGCATAGTCATTCTCCTTCAGTAATCCGGCAACATGCACCAGAAGTTTCACACTGGAGATTCCCTTATATGCAGGGTCTGTATCCGGAAAATGCTTTCCGATATCTCCAAGAGCCGCAGCTCCCAGAAGTGCATCCATGATCGCATGGATCAGAACATCTGCATCCGAATGGCCCAAAAGACCTTTTTCCCAGGGAATATCAACACCACCAAGGATCAGTTTCCTGCCCTCAGTCAGTTTATGTACATCATATCCCATTCCTACTCTCATCAAACCGTTCATCACTGCCTTTCCTGAAATTTATGTCAAGTCAAAAGAACCTTTTATGAGCTGTTCCTGCTCAGTATGTGAGCATCTTCCGAAGTCTCAGAAGGCTCAGCCTTCTTCTTGTATACGGTGCAAGTCTGAGACTCTCCTCGATCGCTTTTCCCGGCAGTCCGATATCCCGGACTCTGCTCACGCAGCCGACGATACTCATCATCTCCTGCATATCTGTAACTGCAGGAAGAAGATCTATGATCTTAAGGATTTCCGGAAGTGCACCGGAAAGTGTTTCTGTGCTTACATCGTCCAGAAGTTCCGGAGTGTTTTCTTTTTCAAGTGCTCCAAGAATCCCTTTTCTGCCGAAGGTCTCCTGCAGGAGTTCTCTGTCTCCGTCTGTAAAGGCATGCACTCTGCAGGCTCCTCTTCGGATAGCATCTGCAAGCTTTTTATATTCCAGAAGGACCAGCATGGTTGCTGCAGAAACCTTCTCCCCGTGAAGAGCATCCAGGTGACCATTGACCACTTCCATATCCCAGAGGTGGACCATATGGTGCTCCGCCCCGGATGCCGGTCTGGAGTTTCCTGTCATCTGCATGGCCAGTCCGGAAAGGATCAGCGCATACATCAGCTTCTCACATGCATCTTTCTCTCCTGCTGCAATTTCTTTCAGATTATCCTTAACAGTCCGGATCGCTTTTGTTTCCAGCTCTGTCACCGCTGTACAATAGTATTCATCCATAAGAATACTTGCTATCTTCCAGTCTGCCAGCGCAATGTATTTTCCCAGAATATCCGACACCCCGGCTGCTGTAAGCCTTGCAGGCGCCTTGGCAAAAATATCCGTATCCGCAAAAACAAAAAGTGGCGCAGATGCCTGAAATACTTTTTTTACACCATTCCAGGTCATGTCTGCTACTGTGGAAGTAAATCCGTCTGAACTGGCTGCGGTGGGCACAGAGACAAAAGGGATCCGGTACTGATGGGCGACAAAACGGCTGAGATCATGGATCGTCCCCGCTCCAACTGCAAGAACAAGATCGATGTCCTCTTCCATATAATTCTCCACGATCTCCACGGCACGCTCATCTGCCTCAAGACCTTCAGCATCCAGGATCAGTACCTGACACCGGTCGTAGATATCCTCCATCAGTTCCTCTGTAGCTTTGTAACTGTTCGTGTCACAGATCAGAAGCGGGGAAATACATTCTTTCAGATCACCGTCTGACATTTCCTTTTCCAGTTTCCCGATAGCTCCTGATTCAATTACAATTTCTCTAACGTCTATGTGGTGCTCCCTCCCGCAGCTGCAAGGTCGGGCAAAATCGTCCGCATCGACTCGCATGTACTTATGTCCTCCTGACTTCTTTTAATGATTCACAGCGTATTTCTCTGTCCGCTGAATGATACAATATTACAGTTTGGTATTATACAGGATTTTTTTTTATTACGCAATGATAGAGTTCAACTTGTTTCATCATATAGCAAAAATCCTTTATTTTCAAGGATTTCCGGTGTTTCTACGCCAAACAATGTTTCGTCTGGTTGCGTCTATTTTCTTTTGTTTGTCACAAAAATTGTCATAATAAAAAGCCACGCCCAATAAAGGGAATGGCTCTGATTATTACATTACATTTTCAAGCTTTTTCATTTCATTCTGTAAACGTGTAAATTTTTGCCCTAAATGTTCTGCTGACAAAAAAGCTCAAAAGCAATATAACGACCGGAAACGCAAAAAGAATCCTACTATTACAGAGATTTGATTAAGGGAAAGAAAGTTTCTCCTTGCCCTAATGACTATAACTCTTCTATTCAAACTCAAAAGCAGTATGAAGAATGGTTAAAACAAAAACATCAAGAATTGACAAAAAGGCCAAAGAAACACCCGGTACATTAATTTGCACCGGGTATTTTTATATGTTCCATTCTGTTCTAAGTTGTGTTATACTGACTGCGTTGTCCAACCGAGACCCGGCAACGGGGGGAGGTGAACACATGGAAATAGTCATATCTTTTTTGGTGGCTGTTGCGGCAGGTGTGACTTGCCATCTCATTTGCAAATGGTTAGACAGTCATAACAAGGACAACGAATAGCCTAGTGGATGCTCAACCACTGAAATAAAAAGAGAAGAACCCTCGCATGTATTGGTGGTACATACGGGGGTTCGTTCTTTGTTCACATGGAACATCATCATATCTTTTTTGCCTACTGGCATTATAGCATATGCCGATCGTGAAATCAATATGCTTCGTCTTTGTAAATCCGTGATTTTTCCGCCGTTTGTCACAAAATTGTCACAAAATCATATTTTCAAAGCATCCCACACATCCAGAAATGCTTTAAAATCAACACTTTCCAGACTTCACAGTATAAATACATTGCTTTCTTTTTTATTACGCAATGACGTGCTTTGACTTGTTTCATCTTATACCAAAAATCCTTTGTTTTCAAGGATTTCCAGTGTTTCTACGCAAAACAATATTTCGTCTGATCGCGTCTATTATCTTTTATCTACTCTGAGCTGAAAGCTAATTATATTTCTTGCATATCTGTTTATTTTTATACATATAAGCATCTGCAGCATCCAATAACATCTGCATTGTACACGACATATCATCGGAGGATAATGCCCATCCGCATGCATAGTCGATTGGTATTTGATTTTCATAACTATTTAATCTGTCTTTTTCTCTGTTCAAGGATTTTAATATTTCCTTAATTTTCGCCTCGCTTGTATGATAAATGACTGCTATAAACTCATCTCCGCCATATCTTCCAACAAAATCCTTTTCTGGAATAACACTGCGCAAAAGTTTTGCGAAATTTATTATTAACTGATCTCCTGCGGAATGTCCCATTGTATCATTTACAGTTTTTAAATTATTTAAATCAAACATTATGCAAGCTGTAGGATCTGTAATTATATCTTTTTTATTAAGAAGATCATTACAGGCATTTTTATTTGGCAGCCCAGTATGGGCATCTATGAATGCTTTCTGTTCCAGCAGTCTGTTTTGCATTGCCATCTGCATTGCCCTTAGAGTCTGCATAATAACCAATATCACCAGACTCAACATATCAAGTGCCGACAAAAGCTCTATAGTACGAATCTTTACAGCGATCTTTTCTGAATAGCTTTCTGCGGAAGAGACAGTTTCATCTGCCATCGAAAAATATATTTCACTCATATTAACAATGTCTGTATTTTCGTATCCCTTGTTTCTTGCTGCTTCAATTTCTGTTTTCAATTTATCCCAGTAATCACTCTGGATTTGCAATTTTTCCTGGTATTCTTCATCATTGAGTTTTACCAGATCATAATGTCCATCCTGATATCTCAATCCAAGAAGAATATCATCCAAATATTTAATTAATTCTTCATCTTGGTTTCCTGTAATTTCTAATTTTACTTCACGCTGTGTAGCTCCACGTACCAGACCTGCATAATTTATTACGCGTGCTGTCCCCTGCAGCCTACTAATCTGAATCATCATAAAAATAATAAGAACTACTAATATCAATATAAGGAAACTCTGTATAATACCTATTATATTTTTACTTTTCTTGTTTGTCTGCATTTCACAATTTATCCCAAACCTTAAATAATATTCATTTACTTTCCTACAGGAAATCAAATGACATACTTTTGGTCAGCGAACTTTCATTAAGAATATTAATCTTTGAAGATGGAATGACAGTTGCAGCAGTTTTCTTGTTGCTTTATAACTTCCGCTAACATCAACAGCAGCTTATCAATCCACTCATGTCATTGATGTTTGGATCATAAACTGTCTGTGTACAAATATCGGGAAGATCATCTCCTGTTGATAAATCATTCCTCAAAAAAAGCACTGCCAGCCAGACAGTGCACCTCATTTTATGCAACTGGCTGCCATTTTACAGGCCCTGTAGCTTTGCGTCCCAGACTTTCATCTGGTTTGCCGATTTCCTTATTATAGCTTTTACACGTATACAAAAAAACTGGTTTTATTATACTATAGTGCTCTACTATATACAAGAAAAACATTACCGTTTTAACGTCCAAAAATAAAAAAAGAACAGCCGATATATACATCGAACTGTTCTCCTACTTCCGAAGTCCGCGCATCATTGACATTACCGTTCTATATATTTTGTGATGACAGATATTAAAATCCTCATATCAACCGGCTTCGCCACATGATCATCCATTCCGGCATTCAAAGCAGCCTGTACATCCTCTGCAAATGCATTTGCTGTCATTGCAATAATAGGGATCTCCTTTCCGTCCGGACGCTCCGACAGATTTCTGATAGCTTTTGTCGTTTCATAGCCATTCATTTCTGGCATCATGATATCCATCAAAATCAGATCAAAGGTCCCCGGAGCTGTATTGCAAAACTGTGCCAGGGCAGATTTTCCATCGGCAGTCCTGGTTACGATCATCCCTTGTTCTTCCAGCAAAGCTGCTGCTATCTCTGCATTTAAATCATTGTCCTCTGCCAAAAGGACATGCAGACCATGTAAATCCATATCTTTCCTTAACTTTTCTTCCTTTTCAGTTAGTATCTGTTCTGCTATAAGCAGGGGAATTTCTACCGTAAATGTTGAGCCAATACCCTTTCTGCTGCTGACCTCAATTTTTCCACCCATAAGATCTACATACTGTTTGGCAATGGCCATTCCCAGTCCGGCTCCCTTATAGCTGGTTCTTGCCCCACCATTTTCCTGACTGAACTCATCAAATATTCTGGTCTGGAACTCCTCACTCATACCAATTCCGGTATCTGATATACGATAGCGTACAATTATATGATTCTCATCATTACCCGGAGCGTTTTCTGCAGCGAATGAAATGGTCCCTCCGTCTTTTGTAAATTTGACTGCATTACTGATAATGTTGAGCAATACTTCCCTGATTCTGAGTTCATCTGCCATCACATAAGGAGTTTTTAGTTTTTCTCTTGAAACATACAAATTAAGGTCACGATTTTCCATATATCCCTTTGCGATCGACAAAACAGTATTTATCATATCCCTGAGATCTGTCGGTACCGGTTTATATTCCAGTTTACCACTTTCAATGCGGCTGATATCCAACACATCGTTGATCAGTGTCATCAGATATTCTGAACTCTGCCTGATCTTTTTCAGACAATTCTCCACCTCTTTGTCCGGTTTCCTCTTCATGGCAATATCTGTAAATCCAACAATTGCATTCATTGGTGTCCTGAGATCATGAGACATATGGTTCAGGAATGTCGTTTTTGCAATATTCGCCGCATTTGCATTCTGTGCTTCTTTCAGGGCTTCCATCTGTTTTTTTCTACTCACGAAAAGAGAATAAACCAGAAGAAGCAGTACAAAAATAATCACAAACGAAACTCCGATAACTAAGCCTGCATGCTCAGCAAGGATATCCTTCAAGGTCATTTCCTTTTCTGAAACAGAATTCTGTGCAAGGACAACACCATTTAAAACATTGGATGACTGCTCAATTGCTTTGTTGATAATGGTAGCTGCTCTTCTGTTTTCTCTCGTCGTGAACATTCCTAATTCCTGCCGTTTTGCCATCTCTGCAAATGACAGACTTTGGGTCAGTGGACTTTCATTAAGAATATTGATCTTTGAGGATGGAACGACAGTTGCTCCCACTTTTCCATTTGCTACAGCCTCCAGGCATTCTTCCTGTGTATCATATTGTTTGATTTCTGCATCCGGAAAAAGAAGGGACACCATCAATCCAGAATACAGTGAAGTCTCTGTCACTGCGATCGTAGAGAGACTGCTGCTATATTCTTTTCCCTTGTAAATAACAACCGGCGTAATATCAAAGATTGCATCCGTCAAAACCACTTGAAACTGTTCCTGTGTATAAAAATCCTGAATGATAGGACCTGCAATATCTATTTTGCCAGATTGCAATGCCTCATTCATCTCTACTCCCGTGGAACATGGAACTGCCTTGATCGTAATTTTATATTTTTCCTGAACAGTATCCAGAACAGTTCCAAGAATTCCTGTGAGTTTCCCATTTTCTTCACCACCAAAAGGAAGATTATCCTTTAGATATCCCACGCGGATCGTATTTTCATGTGCATCCAGCCATTGTTTTTCTTCCTTGTTGAGTGCATAATTTATGACCGCTTTTCCTTCATAACGGGCATACAGCTTGCTGCTGTAGTCCGTTTCTGTATTGTTGATTTCTTCCATGGCAGAATTTAATTCCTTTAACAGATCTGGTCTGGATTTTGATACACCGAAATAACAGTCACTTGCACCGATATTGGCAATGGCAATAAAATCGCTGTTGACAGACAGCACTGGGATCACAAGTGCATCCAGTTTTTCTATCATTTCATCATAGCCTTTACAAACAACCACCTCTGCCTGAATCTGATTGCTGTCCAGCCATTTTTCCAGAAGTTCTTTCTGATAGCTTCCATCTGCTACACCAATACGACAGCCATTCATCTGCTTTGGATCACCATCCATAAGATCTGTATGATCTTCCCGGGTATAGATCCAATATCTTTCTGTTCCTGCGGCATAGGTTGAGTAATCTATAGATTCTGCTCTTTCCGGTGTGTAACTGACATTTCCAAGTATATCTATTTCTCCATCTGCCAACATATCCAGACACTCTTTAAATGAGCCATAGACATATTCATACTTCCAGCCGGTTATATACGAAATCTTCTGGAGATACTCATAGCCGGCTCCCTGCTTGTGTTCCCCATAGCCGCCTTCCTGAAAATTGGCATATGGGAAATAGCCAACTCTCACGGTTTTATTTTCTTCCTCTATTACCTGAGTTGTATTCCCATCACTTTTTGTTTCCGACGCATAAACAAAAAACGGTACAAAAAGCAGCATGACAAATGCAAAAATGCTCAAACATACTCTATTATTCTTACTCTTTTTTCTTATCTGTTTTTCTATCTTTCTGTTCATTCATTTCCTCTTTATCATCCAGTAAAGCGGACATTCGCAATCCGCTTTCGCTACTTGCTCATGAACGCAGTCTGTTTGCGTTCATGCTGTTGTCCTTCCCAGTCTGTAAGTTTTCCTGTTTTTTCAATACAGAAAGAATGACCACTCCATTCAGTATAACACGAAATTATTAGTTTTCTTACTGCCTTAAAACTTCCGCTAACATCGACAGCAGTTTATCAATCTGGATCGGCTTTGCAATATGACCATTCATTCCAGCTGCAACAGCATCCCGCTTATCTTCTTCAAATGCATTTGCCGTCATTGCAACGATCGGTATGCATGCCTTATCCTTATCCGGTAAGTGCCTGATTGCCTGTGTTGCTTTATAACCGTCCATTCGGGGCATCTGGATATCCATGAGGATCATATCATATGTTCCCACCGGCATTTTTGTTATCTTATTTACACACTGAATGCCATCCTCCACACGTTCTGTTTTAAGGCCGGCACGCTCAAGTATTGCTTCTGCAATCTCTGCATTCAAATCATTGTCCTCTGCCAAAAGGATATTCCTGCCTTCAAGGATTTTACTGGCTGTTCCAGAGCCTTCATCGTGTTTTTTTACATAATAGCTTTCATCCGCTATCCTGTGTTTTAATGTTACAGTAAAGGTGCTGCCCTTTCCAGGCTCACTCTCTACATCTATTGTTCCGCCGAGCAGATCAACATATCTCTTTACGATTGACATTCCCAATCCGCTTCCTGTGATTTTACTCTTTGTAGTGTTTCGCTCACGCGTGAATGCATCGAAAATCTTTGTCAGATAATCCTGGCTCATACCGATTCCGGTATCGCTCACCCTGGTCCTTACCATCATGTACCCGGACTCATCACATACTAATTCGTCTACGTTTATCATAACAGAACCACCGGGTGGGGTATATTTTATGGCATTGCTCAGGATATTGACAAATATTTCTTTTACCTTGGTAGTATCTGTCAGTATATGTTCATGCTCTACATTTATTGTGTAATGAAGTGCAATATTCTTTTTCTTTGCTTCATCACCAAATATTTCAAATAAAGTCTGCCGGATATCTTCAATCCGGCCATAGTTCTCATCAATTTCCATCTTTCCGCTCTCAATCCGAGCCATATCAAGTACATTATTTATGATTGACAGAAGAAGATTTCCAGACTGCTGCAATTTTTCCAGATGATCTGAAGTTTCAGGCAGATCCTTTTCTTTTAGTTCTTCCTCCATAAGCTGTGCATAACCCAGAATTGCATTCATAGGAGTACGGATGTCATGTGACATATTGTTAAGAAAACGAGTCTTTGCCAGACTGGCATCCTCTGCTTTTTTCAAAGCGATTTCCAGTTTGTTATTGAGTTTTTTTGTATCCTTTGCCGCAAGCTTTGCGACAGCTTCTGCTTTCCTTGCCTTCCGCAAAAGTACGAGGATAATACCAATGATGCTGAGTGCCAAAAATCCTACCGTAGCCAAAAAAACAAGCAGATTGTCTTTTATGAAATCAGAAAATGTTACTTTATCTGCAGTACTGTCATAGATAGCAAGTGCACTTGTAAGCATATCAGACGGCATGGCCTTTAAAGTTTTATTCAGTATTGATAAAAGGCTTCCCTCTCCCTCTCTTACAGTAAAGCATGCCTCCATTGTTTTTGTAAGTGGAACACTCTTGAAATTTTGACTGTTATCATATATCAGCGCCTGGCTTGCTCCCATGAGGAAACAGTCTGCTTTTTCTTGGATGACCATATCTGCTGCATTGTCAAGCGAATCACAATCTACAAGCTTCCATTCGGGATAACTGAATGCAATATGCTGTTTTAGGGCATATTTTTCCTTTGGCACAGCTACAGTATACACCTTATTCTCATCAAATTTTTCCTCATCAGTTACCGCCATCAAACTGTAAGTCCAGGCTGTGTTTGTAAGTGCATATCCGTTTTGTTCTGCAAAATATGGATTCCTGCCTACATAAAAAATCATGTCAATCTCACGATTCTGCAGCGCCTGAATCATTTCATCATAATCATCATATGCATGTATATTAAATTCCAGTGTCTGATTTCCCAGACAATCTTTGGCATAGGAGATATATTCCGCCAGCATACCGGTAAGTTTTCCAGTCTCTTCATCCATGGAAAAGATTGCCGGATCATTGTTCAAAAATCCTATCTGGATACCTCCATGCTCTTCCACCCAGACCTTTTCTTTACCTGTAAGAACCTGAATATAATCAAGTGTAAAATACTTCTTATACAGATCTGCCTTAAAAAAGGGACTATCCTGTTCCAGTTGACGCATAGCATAGTCCAGCTCCGTCTTGATATTGCTGCGTTCTTTATTTATTGCAAAATATATGCCTGATTTGCCAATCGTGGTAACGGATGATATTCCCTGTTCAGACCAGGTCGATTCCTCCAGAGATACAAAACAGTCGATCTCATGATTTGCTAATTTCTTTTCGACATCATCATCATTATTCACATTTACATGTTCTGTATGTATGCCATTCTTATTTTCCCATTCTGTCAGCATGATCTCAGGTTCTGTATCCATGAGCACACCTACACGTTTCCCATCCAGAGACTTGAAATCAGACATTCCAATATCCGTATCCGATAAATCAGCATAAAGGATATATTTTTCCTCCCCCATCGGTTCATCCGGGAAAAGCATCTTTTGTGCACGTTCATCGGTGTAAGAGATATCACCCATGATATCGATCTCACCATTTTCAAGCTTATCAAAACAGTCAGACCAGTCACATTTCACATACTCAAATTTCCATCCGGTATAACCTGCCAAAGCCTGCATGAGTTCGTATCCATATCCTCGTCTTACACCGTTTTTATCGACATAATTAAAAGTATCCTCAAATGAGCCGACACGGATGATCTGTGACTGCTTTTCATCGTTATTCGTCTCAGCAGCCCGGCAAGGTACTGTCAATACCATCCATATTCCCAGAAACACAAATATACCTGCACATAGTACGGTTGATTTTTTCCTACTTTTATCCATATTTTTTATTTCCTTTATTTGTGCGGTTTTTCTAATACTCCGGACACCTAATCCAGGTTCTTCTGCAGGATGCTGATCAATTCCTCTATGACAATTGGTTTGGACAAGAACCCATCCATACCACATTTCAGTGCTTTCTTTCTGTCCTCATCAAAGGCATTGGCAGTCATGGCAAGAATAGTAATTCCAGCCAGTGCCGGATTTTCTTTTTCATTAGGATCCTCCTTCTGAGCTTCCTTTGCATTTTTCTATTTTACAATATCAAAATATCCAACGATCCCAATGTATCCATCCTTCTTTAAAGGCGACCACAATGTATGCAATTTCAGTTTGTACATCTGGCGGTCATTTTCCATCCTTGCTTTTATCTGCACAGAGATTTCTTTATTTTGTACAGATGTCTGATGTAATAAACCCTGAATATGATGAACATCTTCTTCATTTACTCCGAATTCTTTGAACAGATCAAAATCCGGATTATTTCTCTGATATAATATCTGCTGTTTTCTGTTTAATATAGTCAGCTGACCGGAACTTGTATTGTAATCAATTGAACCCATGCCGCTGTTCGCTTTGAAGAAATCAACCTTTTCCTTCATGACCCTGAGAATACTCTGTGAATAATTTGGGTTCGGTAAAGATCTGTCGCTGAGTATTTCATTTGAAAGTCTCTGCACTTCATGGTAATAGCTATTGTCATCCTTCTCTTTATCAAGCATTTTCGAAAGCTGAAGACGCAGCTCTTTCAGGCACTTAAGGAGGATGGGGTTAAATTGTCCGCATTGCCCATCCAGGATCATCTGGATCGCTGTGTCATGATCAAATGCTTTCTTATAACATCTTTCACTTGTAAGTGCGTCATAAACATCAACGATCGACACCACCTGTGCGGAGATTGGTATTTCTCCTCCTTTCAGTCCATCCGGGTAACCTTTTCCATCCCATCTTTCATGATGCCATCTGCAGATTTCCCATGAAGCACGTACCAATGAATTGTCTTTTGGGAAATGCATATCCTGGATCATATCTGCACCAAGTTCACTATGAGTTTTCATAATCCTGAATTCTTCATCGGTAAGTCTGCCAGGTTTGTTCAGGATTTCTTCCGGAATACGGATCTTACCGATATCATGAAGAGAAGATGCTGTTGTGATCAAAGAAATATCTGCCTCTGTCATAGGATAAGCATTTGTTATTTTTACCAGTTGTCTCAGCATCAGTTCTGTTGCTGTTTTAATATGCAGGATATGTTCTCTACTCTCACTGTTACGTGATCCCAGTACATTACTCAGGATCCGGATCATAATATTATTATTTTCTTCTTTTTCGTAAACCTGATCATAAACCACATTGATCAGATGCTTTTGCTTCATATAGAGTCCCAGGGTATTCTGAACTCTTTTCTTTACAATCACAGAATCAAACGGTCGTGTGATATAATCCGTGATTCCCAGTTCATATGCTTTACGCATCGTATCAACAGCATCTTCCGAAGATATCATGATCACCGGAGTTTCTTCTATACACTGGCTTCTTTTCATTATTTCCAAAACTTCAAAACCATTCATCTGTGGCATATTGATATCTAAAAGCATCAGATCAATTCCTATATTTTCTCCTATCATCTGAATTGCCTGATTTCCATTTTCCGCTTCCAGGTAATTATAAGTTTCTCCGAGGATCTCCTTTAACATATCTCTGTTAAATTCTGAATCGTCTACAATCAGGATCTTTTGTCTTTTATCCATATTTTTTTATTTCCTTTATCCAATGGGTTTATGATGTTCCAAGCACCTGGTCAAAGATCGAACGTCGTGTCGCATCACTTAATTCGACAGTCCCTTCTTTATTTCTTCAATCATCCTCTCATATACTTCTGTTACTTTTTCCATTGCCTTCGATATCCCAGGCTGCGCTCCGGTTCTATCTCTCAAAAGTTCTGTTAACTCATTACTAACCTCATACAGACGGTCAAAAGAAAGATTCTGACAAACCCCTTTCAGTGTGTGTGCACTGCGGAAAGCATCTTCATAATTTTTATTTTCCAATGCCTGTTTTAACTGTAGATAACTCTGGTCTTCAAGGAACTTTAATGTAAATCTCCGAATCAGTGCTTCGCTTTGAAGACGTCCCAAGACATCTTTATAGTTTCCTCCGATCGCTTCATAGCATTCCTGTATTGTCATGATTTTGTCCTCCTATCTATATTTCACTGCTTATTTGTCACTGCCATATCCATTATATTTCACCAATTTATGAATTACTTTTATCAGTAACCCCACATCAACAGGCTTAGCAATATGTTCATCCATCCCTACTTCTTTTGCTCTTATTCTGTCCTCCGTGAACGCATTTGCTGTCATTGCAATGATCGGTATTTCTTTTGCATCCTCTCTGTCCAGAGACCTGATCATCTTTGTAGCTTCATAACCATTCATGACCGGCATCATAATATCCATAAGACGGATATTCGCAATCCGCTTCGCTACTTGCTCATAGCCGAATAACATCTTGACACTCCCCACGGCTAAAGCAGGGGGATTCTTGCTTCTCCCACTACTGCATTGGCAAACACCTTACGGTACTGCA
>NZ_JAJCGR010000026.1:0-54799 GCF_020553125.1 Blautia sp. MSK20_18 | reverse complement strand
ACTATGATGTTGTCAATAATCCTGATAAATTTCAACTATATATAGATGGAAAAGAAGTAGAAGAATAACACGGTGAACTTTTTATACTGAAATATGTACGATTTCAATAATGATGTGAACTTATAGGAATGTATTGCGGATACTTTGTGAACTTTATCCTGATACAATGATTATGCTGATGAAAGAAGGCATAGATAACTGAATATAAGAAAGAGACGAAGGCCTCAGTAGTTAAGAAAAAAACTACTGGGGCTTTTTTTCGTGCCTGAATTTCTCAGCCAATAACTGCGGGTATGTCCCGGCAGGATAAAGGCGGAGCAGGCATGATTCTAAACAGAGGTCCGCCTTCTGGATTTGAAACAAGCAACGAGATTTCAAATTCAGGAGGAACGGACATGTATATTGAACACCCATATTTTTATGAAGGAAAGTATTACGCAAATATTGATGGAGAGATGATTGAGATTACAAAAGAGGTTGCGTATGCGATGAACAATTTTTATAGAAGCAGCAAGGCAAAAAAGGTAGAAATCAAAAACGAATTGGGAGAGGTCGTGGACAAGATGTTGAGGGAAGTACCTTACAGTGGTCAGTCCATTGATGGAGAAGGCTTTATGATAGAGGATTTTCCGGATCTGAATTGTGATGTGGAGCATAGTGTGCTGACAAAAATGGAACAGCAGGATATCCACAAAGTGATCAATCAGCTGAACTCCGAGGAACGCATGATTATTTACGGTATTTTCTTTGAAAACAAGACACAGACACAGATGGCAGAGATTATGGGAATTTCCAGACAGATGCTGTCATACAAGCTGAAATCCATTCTTAATAAGATGCGTGAAATGTATATGAATAAATTTTTTTAAAAAATTTTTCAAAATCTTTTGCATCTTCCGAAGTCATTTGACTTTAGTAATTAGAGGAGCTTTAAGGACTCCCTAAAACGCACCGTGATAACTGAATATCCAATAATAACTGACGTGACATTTCATACAGTGAGCACGAGGAAGATGCCGCTATAGGATTATAAGACGTAAAAACATTTTTAGAGCTAATAATGCTGCGAAAAAGCACTGACCAAAGCCAGTCGGCAGGCTGGTGATGCGATGACATGTGTGAGATGCGATACACTTGCAGACCCTGAGAAGTCTGTAATTGGTAAACCTATGAACTGCCAGAGCCTGGAAACGAGAGTTTTTGGGTTGTGGTCCGGAGTATAGCATTCGGACAGGTTATTATTCCCTTCCTGCAGATGCAGGAGTAACGATTCGGGGTATCGAGGATAAATAGAATCGAGCGAGCACTGTTTAATAATCAAATTGGTTATAGAGGTTATGCGGCAGAGCTTTCCATCTTGGAAAGGAACTCTGCCGTATTCCTGTGGAGCCAATATAGCGCTAGGGATGCTTTACAAATAAAAAAAGATTGGAGAGATGACAAGTGACGATTCGAAGAGGAGATATCTTATGGGCGGATCTCGGTATGTTTCCGACAACTTCGGTTCAGGGTGGAGTAAGACCGGTGATCGTAGTAAGTAACAACAAAGCTAATACATACAGTTCAGTCATTACAGTAGTTCCGCTGACGTCAA
Organism: Blautia sp. MSK20_18; assembly: GCF_020553125.1. Taxonomy (NCBI): domain Bacteria; kingdom Bacillati; phylum Bacillota; class Clostridia; order Lachnospirales; family Lachnospiraceae; genus Blautia; species Blautia sp. MSK20_18. The sequence continues at coordinate 53,205 of NZ_JAJCGR010000026.1, read as the reverse complement.
GAATATATAAGAAGCGGTATTTGCCAACACATGTATTTATCAGTAAGTACGATATGACAGGGATCCGAAAAGGAAGCCTGGCATTGGCTGAACAGGTTATGAGTATTTCTACAAAATGTATTATTGAGAAATGCGGAAGAGTAAATAAGTGGAGCCTGGATCGGGTACTGAAAGCAGTACGGATTCAGATGGGAATGGAAGGAGAAGGGCATGACAGCAGAGGAATATAGAAATTATCTGGATCAGGATTTCAGTGATGTGGATATCAATGAAATGACTGATCTACGGATGATAAAAACAGACAGAAATAAATCGCTTCAGGAACGGAGAGATATTTTTCTGAATAAAGTAGGAAATCCTTATCTGGTCCGGATCGGTAATATGAAAGTAAAAGTCAGATTTGCAAATAACGGTATATCTATGGAGCAGGCATTTGAGAATATGCTTCTGAGTGTCTGAAAAAGTACTGGTAAAATTGAGGGGACTGTGTTAGAATGTCGGTAAGGACAAATTATGCAGCCCCCTTTTATTACATGGATTTTCTGACGTAATAAAAGGAGGTAAGATATGTATCAGAATATCAACAAAATCTATCATGCCGCCATCTATGTCAGATTATCTAAAGAAGATGGCGATATTTCCAGTTCAGCAAAACTGGAAAGTAACAGCATTTCTAACCAGAAAGCTTTGATTCTGGATTTCCTGAAAGACAAAAAAGATATTGAAGTTGTTTCAGTCCGAGTTGATGATGGCTACTCAGGCTCTAATTTTGAGCGCCCTGCATTCCAGGCAATGCTGGAAGATATCCGGCATGGGATTGTAGACTGCGTAGTGGTAAAAGATTTATCACGATTTGGAAGGGAATATATTGATTCCGGGAAGTATATCGAGAGATTATTCCCGGCTCTTGGTGTGCGTTTTATTGCCATCAATGATAATTATGACAGTCTTAAGGGAAAGAATCAGGCAGACGAAATCATTATCCCATTTAAAAATTTAATCAACGATGCTTATTGTCGTGATATTTCTATTAAGATCAGGAGTAATCTTGAGATTAAGAGGAAAAAAGGCGAGTGCGTGACTCCGTTTGTAGCATTTGGATACAGGAAGACAAAGACAGATAAGCATAAATTAGAGATTGATCCATCGGCGGGCGGTGTAGTACAGGATATTTTTAAGATGAAGCTGCAGGGAATGAGTCAGGATGCGATCGCTAATCGTTTAAATGAACTGGGTATTCTTTCCCCATTTGAGTATAAAATAAGCAGCGGCAGTCGTTATGAAACAGGTTTCCGGCAGAAAGAACAGGCACTTTGGAGTTCCGTTACGGTCCGCAGGATACTGGAAAACGAGGTTTATATCGGAAACCTTGTACAGGGAAAAAGGACAACTCCAAACCATAAAGTGAAGCAGACTTATGTGAAACCGGAAGATGACTGGATCCGGATTGAGAAAAATCATGAACCTCTGGTGAGTGACCGTGATTTTGAAATTGTTCAGAGGCTTCTTGGCATGGATACACGTACTTCACCTGACCAAAAGCAGGTATATCTGTTATCCGGAATTGCTGTATGTGCGGATTGTGGAGCACCTATGACAAGAAAGGTTTCTACTGTGGCAGGAAAAAAATATGCTTATTATCTATGTTCCACAAATAAAGAAACAAAACGCTGTTCCAGTCATAGAATACCGGAAAAGGATCTGGAAGATGCCGTATTAGTGATGTTGAAACAGCATATCCAGAATATCCTGCACCTGAAAAGAGTCCTGGAATTTATCGGTACTGTGCCATTTCAGGAGATCAATATGAAAAAGCTGCAGGACAGGCTGGAGAAGAAAAAGCAGGAGAAAGAACGCTGTAAGGAGTTACGGATGATGCTCTATTCGGATATGAAAGAGGGCATTGTATCAAAAGAAGACTATGTAGAGCTTCATGCAGCATATGGAAAGCGGCTTAGAAATGCGGAAGAGAGTATCCGTGCGATCCAGAAAGAAATGGATAACGAGCTGGAAAAAGCAGACAAAGCCAATACCTGGCTGGATTATTTTGTGAAATATCAGGATATTGAAGAACTGTCCCGCACTGTGGTGGTAGAACTGATCAGGCAAATCAGAGTATATGATAAAAAGAATATAGAGATCACTTTTGATTTTGATGATTGTTATCAGACATTGCTGAATCAATTACCTGCTATGGGAGTTGATATGGTAATAGATGATGATAACAATCTGCAGGTCAATGTAAAGGAGGTTGTATAAAATGGCACGAAAGAGCAGGAAAAACATTCCGGAAGTAGTCAGCAGTGCAACCGTCCAGACAGAGGTGAGCAGACCGTTCCGGGCAGGATTGTATGCCAGAATTTCAATGGAAACAGAAGAAACCTTAGAAAGAGGAACGATAGAAACCCAGGTGGAACTGATGAAAAACTTTGTGGCAGATACGGAAGACATCGCAGTTGCAGAAATATATAAGGATTCTGATTATTCTGGTACAAATTTCGACCGTCCTGGTTTTACGCAGATGATGGAAGATATCAAGCATGGAAAAATTAACTGTGTGATTGTAAAGGATCTATCCAGACTTGGAAGGAATTATGTAGAGACAAGTAATTATATTGAGCGTGTATTTCCGTTTTTTCATGTGCGGTTTCTTGCTGTGACGGATGACTTTGATTCTTTCCGTGAGGGAGTGGATCTGACAGTTCCCTTAAAAAATATCATCAATGAGTTTTATTCCAAAGACCTTGCAAAAAAGAGCAGCAGTGCCAAAAAAGCCCTGTGGAAAGAAGGAAAATTTACTGGTGCATGGGAACCTTATGGATACAGGAAATCAGAACAGGACAGACACCAGCTGGTAGTTGACGAGGAGGCTGCCGGACATTTACGAGAAATTTTTACTATGTATATGGATGGATGCAGCTACAGCGATATTGCAAAAAGACTGAATACAGATGGTATCCTTTCCCCGACTTTGCAGAGGGAATATTATAAAACAGGCGAAAAGCCTTCACCGGAATCCAAACCTTGGAATAATTATGAAGTGAAACGTGTACTTCAGGATGTCCATTGTACCGGAGATTCTGTATATGGAAAATATCAGCAGAGTGTTTTTCAAGGAAACAAGCAGAGAAATCTACCGGAGAGTGAGTGGCTCTATGCTGAGAATACCCACGAAGGAATTATTGATAAAGAACTGTTCCGGCAGGTACAGGAAAAAATCCGGGAATTTACGGAAGCATACAAAAAGAAGCATCAGCTGAATAATGGAGCCATTCGGAATCATAATTTCTATACCGGCAAGATCAGGTGTGGGGGTTGTGGGAACCGCATGGTGTTGTCCAGAGAAAAAACAGGGACATTTTATTATATCTGTGGTGCAGATGCGAACCATAAATCCGGAGGAAATCAGTGTAAGGGGCACAGAGTCAAAAAAGAATACGTGGATGAAGACGTCCTTCGCCTGATCCAGTCACATATGAAAGCCGTATTGGATACAGAGAAACTGATCCGTGAAATGAATTCTGCTTCCAGAAACCAGACACAGTATTTGCTTCTGGATAAGGAAGTGGGGAAACTTCGGCGGGAGTTGAGCAGGATCAGCAAGCGTAAATCTGATTTATATGAGGATTATTCGGAACGTCTGATTACAGAAGAAGAATACATGCAGTTTTCCCGTATCTATTCCAATGAAATAGAAAACATCAAGAACCGCCTGGATGTAGTATTGGCGGCACAGGTACGGTATTCCAAGGATTATCATATCGAGGAAGGATGGGGAAAAGTGATACATACTTATATGTCAAAGCGTAAGCTGACAAAAGAAATGGCAGATGCCTTTGTGGATTCAATTATTATCCATGGTAAGTATGATTATGAGATCAAGCTGGTATATGACGATCAGTTTGCAGATTTACAGAAATTAAAGAAAGAGAAGGAGGCGCAGTCAAGATGACAGATCATAGAAAAACAGCTGTTTACATCCGTTTATCCGCAGAAGATGACAATGTAGATGGCAGAGCTAAAAAAGAGAGCGACAGTGTAACTTCTCAGAGAATTCTGTTAAAATCATTTGTGATTGATCAGCTGGGTGTAGATGAGGCAGATATCCTGGAATATGTGGATGATGGTGTCAGCGGTACTCATTTTAAACGGCAGGGATTTCAACAGCTGCAGGATGACATGAAAAGTGGAGAAATCGGCTGTGTAGTTGTAAAAGACTTTTCCAGATTCGGAAGAGACTATCTGGAAGTTGGATTTTATATTGAATATATTTTTCCACTTCTGCAGATTTGATTTATTTCGATTAATGACAGCTATGACAGTGCAGCAAGCAGCGGAATGACTGGTGGAATGAATGTGGCATTGCAGAATCTGGTATACAATATGTATAGCCTGGATTTGTCCAAGAAAATTTCATCAGCAATGCAGACGAGAACAAAAAATGGTACACGTCTTCCGGTAAATGCCAGATATGGCTATAAAAAAGGAAAAGATGGAAGGCTGGAAGTTGATCCGGAGGCTGCAAAAGTCGTGAAAATGATTTTTCAGATGGCAGCGGAGGGAACAAGTTTTGCAGATATTACAAGGGAATTGAACAGACAGGCGATTGCTACTTGTGATGAGCAGAAATTATCAAGAGGGGATCAGGTGCAGTTCCAGAGGTTTGACACGATCAAAAAGAAACACTGGAGCCCTACGACAGTATCGGCAATCGTCCGGGATGAGATTTATATTGGAACCAGAATCTGGGGCAAAACACGTTGCAGTATGCATACGGGCCATAAAGCAGTTCTGAATGATGAAACAGAATGGGTTCGCCTGGAAAATCATCATACGGCAATTATAGACAGGGAATTGTTTGAAAAAGCAAATGAAATGCATCCGAAAAAGAAGAGAAGTGTTGCAGAATCACGCACCAATTTTACTCTGGAAAGACGTAAAAAACAGCCGGCCTTGCTGATATGTGCCAACTGTGGGCATTCTCTGTTAAAAGAAACAGAGCATCTGCTGAAATGTTCAGATGCCAGAACCAATGGTGATCCTGTGTGCCGAAGTCTGGTGATTCGTAGGGAACCGATGGAGGAGAATATCCTTGGGCTTGTCCGTCAGTATGCAGCGTCAATGTTGAAAAAAGGAAAGAAAGTATCTTCCAAAAGACAATGTGAATACAAAGAGATCAATACTACAGAATTGCAAAAACAGAGCCGACAGTTGACCTCGGAAAAGATGAAACTCTATGATGATTACAAAGATGGTCGTATAGATCGTGATTCGTATAAGCAGAGAGCTGAAAAGATAAGTGTACAGCTGGATGAAATAAAACGAAAGATAGAAGATGCGAAGAATAGTAAAAAGCTTCTTGAACAAAATGAACTTTCTGATAAAATAAAACTAAAAGATTTCTTGGGAATTCAGAAGTTCGATACAGAGAAGCTGCGTGAGGTTATCAAGGTGATCCGTGTTCATAGTCAGGATGAAATTGAAATCGAATGGAATTTTGACGATATTTTTTCAGAACAGAGATAACTTGAGCAGGACAAGAATGACTTATCAAAAGATAATAAAGGTGCTGGGACTACCTGATGGAAGCGTCAGATAGTCTTCGGCAGAAAAAAATAAAATTTTTTTTGTCCTATACTTGACACATCCACATGTATGTAGGCATACATATTGTTCCAATATGGCGAAAGCTGGAATGAATCCGAAGGCACTCCAATATTTAATGGGACATTCTGATATAGGGGTTACGTTAAACGTATATACGCATCTGGGATTAATTGATGCAAAAGAAGAGATGAATAGGATTGCAAAACTGGCATAGTATGATAAAATAATAGAAAAAAGAATTAAAAATAATCTGATTATAAGGTTCTTAGAAAGCCTGTTTTCCAGGCTGGTTATTACTAAGAAGTTACTAAATTTGGATAAGAAAATATACGAATTTATGCTGTGATATACAGGAAAATGACAGGATTGAAGATTATCGGAAAATGCCTGTAAACAGCGTAAATACAGCATTTCAAGGAGTTTTAAGCAATGATAAGTGTGTTATTTGTCTGCCACGGCAATATCTGCAGATCAACCATGGCCGAGAGTGTTTTTACGCACAAAGTAAAAACGCTCGGCCTTTCAGATCAGTTTTTGATCGACAGTTTTGCAACAAGTACAGAGGAGATTGGGAATCCACCTCACAGAGGAACAGTGAACAAGCTGAGAGAAGTGGGAATACCACTGGTTCCGCACAGAGCGAAGCAGATTACGTGGGCGGATTATGAAAAATCCGATTATATTATTGGTATGGATTCTGCTAATATGCGTAATCTTAACAGGATGCTGAAGAATGACCCGGAAGAGAAGCTTTATAAGTTTCTGACTTTTGCCGGATCAGGACGGGATATTGCGGATCCTTGGTATACAGGAAATTTTGACGAAACTTATGAAGATATACAGGAAGGTTGTGAGGGATTTCTGGATTATCTGGAGAAACATGGAGAAATCCATTACTGATATTTCGGAATGAGACACAAATCTGAAACAATACAAAAGGTATGACAGCAAAAGGCAGCGGAAGTTGCTTTTTCTGTCGATGAAAACTTCTTTACAAATCTGAAAACTTCTATTATACTTGTCCATACAGCAAGCAACTCAGATTCAGCAGAGAAATCTGCTCTCTGCAATTCTACAGTGGAAGTTCTTTCCACAGAAATATCTAATCATGTTATCAGATCAGAATCATTTTGTGCGTCGTTGTGAGAGCGCACAGGATTTTGTCAGGACATTCGTCCGCTTTGTTTCACAGAAAGGAAATTAAATATGGAAAAAAGTTATGAAACTTTTGTCACGGACCTGAGAAAGCTTCTTCTTGCGGCTATGGACCTGAAGGAAGAAGAAATTTATTTTTCAAACGATGGAGAAAAATATGGTTGTTTGGGAGATAGGCTATTTGTAGAGAGTGGTCATATGGAAAAGGCAAAAACAGTCTGCGGGTTGCATACAGAAGAGCTTTATAAAAGGTACTGTCAGGAACATTCTTTTGAAAATATCGTTCATGATTGTATTAGGGAGATAAAAAAAGTCAGTGAAAATTGTGTGCTATGTGATTTGGACGATCTGAAAGATTATGAGAAGGTAAAAAGCAGACTTTTTATTCGCCTTCTGAATGCAGATAAAAACAGGACTATACTGAAGGAGTTGGTTCATCACAAAATCGGAGATATTGCTTTAGTGGTTTATTATCTTGCAGGAGAAAAAGAGGGATATGTTCTGAGTGCAAAGATCAAGAAAAGCTTTGTGGAGAAATGGGGAAAAGATGCGGATACTGTTTTCGAAGCTGCTCTAATAAATACATATTTTATCAGTCCACCAAGAATCTATCATTGGGAAAAAATGCTGTTTGATAAGACATATGAAGGAGATAATTTCATGGATATCCTTGGAACATACCATCCAAATAAAGGGATTGCCGGGAATTGCCTGAGTACAGAAAAGCGTACTAATGGAGCGGCAGCAATCTTTTTGCCCGGGGTAGCCAGACGTCTTTCTGAACTTCTGGGGTCAGACCTGTATCTGGTTTTTACCAGTGTTCATGAAGTAATGGTCCATAATGCGGATGTGGTTTATCCGGAAGATTTGAAAGAAGTTCTAAGTGATACGCTCGAGAAAGCAACTCCGGAAGAGGATTATCTGACATCTTCCATTTATCGATACAGCAGAAGGAGTGGTGAATTCTCTGTGGAATTGAAATGAGCTAAAGAGAGGTGACATATGGAAGTGCTTTGAGTTTATCGTTATTTGGGCATTAGAACAGAAATTAAGGCCGGAATCCATCATAAAGAATGAAATTCCGGCCAGGTTCTTTCCATGTGTTATGCTGTTTGTCTAACTATTATAAGAGTTCTTTTTTTGTGGTTTAGCTGAGAAGTGCGGAATCGTTGGAAAATTCTTCACCGCTGGCTTCTTCGAATTTGTCCAGGAGATCTTTGACTGTAAGCTTTTTCTTTTCTTCGCCCTGGATATCCAGAATGATCTTTCCCTCCCACATCATGATCAGACGATTGCCGTGAGTGATTGCATCACGCATGTTATGGGTGATCATCATGGTTGTCAGATGATCGCGGTTTACGATCATGTCTGTGATCTCGAGAACCTTGGCTGCAGTCTTCGGATCAAGAGCAGCAGTGTGCTCATCCAGAAGAAGAAGCTGAGGCTTCTTTAAAGTTGCCATCAGAAGTGTCAATGCCTGACGCTGGCCACCGGAGAGGAGTCCGACTTTGGAAGTGAGCCGGTCCTCAAGACCAAGACCGAGAATCTTCAGGAGTTCGTGGTATTCTTCCCGTTCCTGGCGGGTAATGCCCGGACGGAGAAGGCGGGATTTTCCGCGGCGTTTGGCAAGAGCGAGATTTTCTTCAATTCCCATAGTTGCAGCAGTTCCGGTCATAGGATCCTGGAATACACGGCCAAGATACGCGGCTCTTTTATATTCGGAAAGTTTTGTGACATCGGTTCCACCGATAATGATCTTTCCGGAATCTACAGGCCAGGCACCTGCAACTGCATTCAGCATAGTGGATTTTCCGGCGCCGTTTCCTCCGATGACTGTAACAAAATCACCTTCGTTCAGATGAAGATCCACGCCGTTTAAAGCAACCTTTTCATTGATAGTGCCCGGATTAAATGTTTTATGTATATCGATCAGTTTCAGCATGATCATTTACCTCCCTGTTTGGCTTTTGTAAAGTATTTGCCCTTCCAGTATGGGAAAGCAAGGAACAATGCAACGACGAGTGCGGAAAGCATTTTCAGAAGGTCTGTATCAATTCCCATCCAGATAACAATCTGAAGTACCAGATAATAAAGAATAGAACCAAATACAACGCTTAACAGCTTCAGTGCAAAGTTGCGGAAAATACGGCTGAAGATCGCTTCACCGATAATTACTGCAGCAAGACCGATAACGATAGAACCACGTCCCATGTTGATATCTGCAAATCCCTGGTACTGTGTGAGAAGAGCGCCGGAAAGAGCAACAAGTCCGTTGGAAAGCATCAGTCCCAGAACCTTATTGCGGTCTGTGTTGATACCCTGTGCACGGGACATGCTTGGATTACATCCGGTCGCACGCAGGGAACATCCGAGTTCAGTTCCGAAGAACCAGTAAAGGACTGCAATCAGAATGATGATCATAATTGCTACGATAAAAAGCGTATTCTGTGTCAGAGCAACACCCTTGACACGTCGAAGGGATACCAGAAGATTAAATTTATCAACATTGATCGCCTGGTTTGCTTTTCCCATGATCTTCAGGTTGATAGAATAAAGGGAAAGCTGTGTCAGGATTCCGGCAAGGATAGCCGGGATGCCCATAAAGGTATGAAAAATACCAGTGGCAAGACCGGCCAGAAGTCCGGCTCCTGTTGCAACCAGCATGGACACCCATACATTGTGTCCGCTGAGCATCATCATGATACAAACAGCGCCGCCTGTACATAAAGTTCCGTCAACGGTAAGATCCGCAATATCAAGAATGCGGAATGTAATGTACACACCGATCGCCATGATTCCCCAGATAAGCCCCTGTGCGGCAGCTCCTGGAAGTGCGGTTATTAAACTCATAATCTGCATGTTAAATTATCCTCCTCTTTTTTATGCACGAACAGCGAGAAGGGGAACTCCCTTCTCGCTGTATCAGTGTATAATAGGTTTTTTACCGATTATTCAGCTGTTTTATCTGTTTCGATTGCTTCATATCCATCCGGAATTTTAATACCAAGCTCGTCACAGATGTCTTTGTTGTATTCTTTTGTGAATTTTGGTGCATATTCAATCGGCATTTTGGAGATATCTTCGCCATCCTGAAGGATGCTGACTGCCATTTCGCCGGTTTTGTATCCAAGATCATAGTAGCTGATGGAAAGTGTTGCAACACCACATGCCTGGCAGATACCTTCTTCACCAGCGATTACCGGAACCTTTGCCGGAAGACAGATGTTGTTGATGATCTCAGTATTGGATGCTACAGTATTATCTGTAGGTGCATAGATCACATCACTGTCATTGGCAGCTGTGGTAACAACGGATGAAAGATCGTTGGAATCAGAGAATGCATAATCTTCACAGGTATAACCAAGCTTCTCAAGAGCATCTTTTACTGTATCTACCTGATACTGGGAGTTTGGCTCTGCTGAGCAGTAGAGAAGTCCGACATTTTTTGCATCCGGGAAAAGCTCATGGAGCATATCGGCCTGCTCATCAAGAGGAGCAAGATCAGAAGTACCGGAAATGTTCCCGCCTACTGTTCCGTCAAAGTCATCGATTCCGAGAGCGACACCATATTCGGTAACGGCTGTTCCAAGGATCGGGATATCGGAAGTTCCGGCAGCTGCAGCCTGAAGAGATGCGGTTGCGTTTGCAAGGATCAGGTCTGCCCCTTCTGAAACAAAGCTGTTGATAATGGTAGAACAGGTATTAGAATCACCCTGTGCATTTTGCTCGTCAAATTTTACGGAATCACCCATCTTTTCAGTGATGGCATCCTCAAAACCCTTAGTTGCGGCATCCAGTGCGTCATGCTGGACCAGCTGGCAGATACCTATTGTGTAAGTCTTTTCTTCTTTGGCGCTTACTGTGGCAGCACAGGTTCCTGTTACAAGAGCTGCTGCGAGTACAGCTGTTAAAATACGCTTTTTCATATTGTTTTCCTCCTCACGATGTTGCTGCATTTTTGGATTATTTAAAAATACAACACTGATTGTGTTAATATAACACTTTAACGCTTAAAAGTCAAGAAGAATTAACGTGAAAATATGTTGAGTAAACAGATCCGGAAAACAAAATAAAGCATGAAATGAAATGCAGGCACAGGAAAAAACATACAGTCATATCATATTGTGAATGAAATTCTCAAGGAGAAAGAACATGGCATATAAAATCGTTCTGGATGCCGGACATGGTGGAGAAGATCCGGGTGCTGTTTATAAAGATCGCAAGGAAAAGGATGACAATCTGAAACTGACCCTTGCAGTAGGAAAGATCCTGGAAGAGAATGGCGTGGATGTGGTTTATACCAGGACTACAGATATTTATCAGACTCCTTTTGAAAAAGCGAAAGCTGCAAATGAAGCTGGAGCAGATTTTTTTATTTCTTTTCATCGCAACAGCAGTTCCAAGCCGGAACAATACAATGGAGTTGAAGTACTGATCTATGATAAGAAAGGCATTAAATATCAGATGGCACAGAATATCCTGGGAGCATTGGGAGAACTGGGGTTTCGGGAACTGGGCGTAAAAGAACGTCCGGGGCTGGTAGTGCTCCGGCGCACAAAAATGCCGGCACTTTTGGTCGAGACCGGATTTATAAACTCGGAAAAGGATAATCAGCTTTTTGAAAAAAAATTCGAAGAGATTGCCAGAAGCATCGCAGATGCCATTCTGGGAACATTGAATGAGGAAACGGTGGAAGAGCCATTGTATTATCGGGTACAGACAGGAGCATTTCGAAATCGGGAAAATGCAGACAGGATGTTGTATCAGCTGACAGATCAGGGATTTCCGGCGTTTATCCTGAGAGAGAATGATCTTTACAAAGTTCAGGTAGGAGCATATATGCAGCTTGGAAATGCGGTCAATATGGAACAAAGGCTGAGGGACAGTGGATATAGCACAGTGATCGTTACAAAATAGAAAACAGATGATCTGTTAGTGCATCTGCCACGAAAGAGTGATATGATTAGGCAATACAGAAAGCTGGATAAGGGATACCTGTCAGATAAATATCTTTTGATCCGGGATTTAGCTGCAGATGGTAAAGAAAGGACATAGAAAATAATGTACGAAGAGTTTCTGAAACAGATAGAAGATTTCATGTTTATAGAAGATAAGCCGGAAAAAGCGGATGTGATCTTTGTTCCGGGAAACGGATATCCTCAAATGGCGGAAAAAGCAGCGGAGCTTTACAGGAATGGGTTTGCACCAAAGATCCTGCCCAGTGGAAGATACAGTATCACAGCAGGGAGATTTACAGGAGTTCTTGACAAGAAAGAATGTTATTGTGGGACATACAAAACGGAATGGGATTTTTTGAAAGATGTTCTGATGCAGAATGGTGTACCGGAAGAAGCAATTCTGAAAGAAGATCAGGCAACCTACACTTATGAGAACGCAATTTATTCCCGGCAGGTAACAGACAGAGAATACCTGGATATCAAAAAGGCGATTCTCTGCTGTAAAACCTGTCATGCAAGACGTGCGTTGATGTATTACAAGTTGCTTTATCCGGATACGGAATTCTTTGTGAGTTCGTGTTGTGTGGATTCTATAGATAAAAATACGTGGATTATGACAAATGATGGAATTGATGAGGTAATGGGGGAAATAACTAGAATAATTAAACAATTTTCATTGATGCTCAAAAAAAATTAATTTAGGGGTGTCGTAAAAAAAAGAATTGTGTTATAATGCATTTGACGAAAAAAAGAAATATCTGTTACGAAAGATTAACAAGATATTAATTTTTGGAGAAATATTGGTTCGAGCGCATGTTACATGCGTTCGATATTTTATATAACTGAATTTTTTGACAAAAGGCAAATATGAATCTTAGATTTTGAATATAGAGGTGCAGATTATTATGAAAAAGAACACAAAGATTACATTTAGCAGAAGCTTTTCAATACTGGCAGCAGCGGCATTGTCCATGACACTGATCGGAGGACAGACCTTTCCGGCATATGCGGAGAACTCTTCAGGTATAGAATCCGGTGCTGTGATCCCGGATAATATAACTATTGACAGCCCTACAGCTCTTGCTAACATTGCGCTCCCATCTAATGCGTATGGAACTCTTTCCTGGGCAGATAGTTCTTATGTTCCGGACAAACGTGTGCAATCCTGTGGGGTAGTGTTCAAACCTGCTGCAGGTGCTGACCTTTCAGGCCTTCCGGGGTGGGACAGTAATTCAGGAACACTTACAGGTTCCGTGACAGTTGTGGTCAGCAGCATTGACAGTACAGAGGAAAATTCCGGAAGTGAGGAAAGTTCCGATTCTTCTGATTCAGATTCAGGAGAATCCTATGGAACCGATGATAAAGAGGAAAATGGAACCGACGTCAATGAGAGTGATGCAGATACTTCTGTAAAAGAAACAGAGGACAGCACTGCAGAGAATGAGGAGAAGAACGAAGGTCTGCAGGATGACAGTGCCCAGGAAAATAAAGAAGATCTGGAGACAACAGGAAAAACGGAGCAGTCTTCTTCAGATTCTTCAGATACAACAGATGCAGCAGATGCCAGTGGAGAGGAAAAAAGGGATCCGGAGATAACAGAAGCTCCGGAGGTAACAGTTGCACCATCTGAGGATAATAAAACTCAGGATGGGGAAGAAGCAGAAGCTGTGGAAACTCCTGCTGTAACGATAACTCCGGCGGCAGAAGATGGTATGGATCCTGATGCAGCATCTGAGAATAGAGACGATGAGAATCATGAAAAAGATAACGATGCTGAAATTACCGCGATCCCGGAAATTACGGAGACTCCTGATACTGAAGAAAACAAGGATAATATTTTTGACAGGAAAGATGATACAGAGGATAAACGCCCTCAGAATGCAGCTACCGATCTGACAGAAACAGAAAAAGAGGAAATTGCGTCTCAAAATCATACCTGTGATGGAATAACTGTATCAGGAATCGATCTTCCGTGGTATGTACAGTTTCGTGTTTCTGGTGGTGAGGACTATCAGTTTACCAATGAAGAAGATGCAACAATCTTTAAATCCTATGAGTTTGAACTCTGGGATACACAGAATAATACAGAGTATAAAATTCCGGATGGGGAGTATATCAGTGTGACTGTACCTGTAAAGGCAGGCTATACATATTCGATTGAACACCTTCTTGATAATGGCGCAATGGAGACCATCATTCCAAGCATGGATGGTGCCACAATGACTTTCAGTACACATTCATTCAGCCCATTTGGCATCGCTGGAAGTAAATCTCTGGTAGGGCCAGATGCTGAAAGCAATACCGGTGCAACGGTTACACCTGCAGCTGATGCTTCATCTTCGGATACTGCATCTTCAGGTACTGCAGATTCTGCAGAAACAGACAGTACAGACACCAATACGGCAGAGACATCTCAGAATCTGACTTCAGATAGCACAGATCAGGAACAGTCTTCTTCTCAGAACAGTGATACGGCGGAGAAGGAGGCTGAAGAACAGTCTTCTGCAACAACATCCAAGAAACAGGTAAATACCGGAGATAACACTCAGATCCTTCCGTTTGTGATCTTGTTTGTGGTAGCGGCAGTTGTAGCTGGTGTAGCAGTGTTTTTTAAGAAAAGAAAGAAGTAAAGAATAAGAATAAGAGAAAAAGCTCTCCCATATAATGACTGTGGGAGGGCTTTTTTATGAAGGGAAAAGCAATATTACGATCATTGCTGCTAGCCTATGGAGTGACAGGACTTTTTCTTCTGATACTGGCGTTTCTGCTCTTTCAGTTTGAATTCGGAGGAGGGACGGCGGCGGTGGGGATCATTATTATTTATGTAGTATCCTGCCTGGTCGGAGGTTTTATGGCGGGAAAGATCATACGGAAAGACCGATATATATGGGGGATCGTTACCGGGCTTTCCTATTATGTTCTGCTGCTTCTGGTATCTTTTCTGGCACAGGGGAAATGGGATATGACCTTTGCCCATGCGTTGACTACTTTTTTCATGTGTCTTGGTGGCGGAGCCATTGGTGGGATGCTGTCGTAAAAGCTTACAAAAAAATGCTTTGAAAATCGATGATTTTATGCTATACTAGGCGAAGAATAGAATACATAAAGGAGGATATATCATGGAACATATCAAGACATTAAATACAAAGAACCTTCAGAACACGGTTAAGAAGGGTGGATGTGGCGAATGTCAGACATCCTGTCAGTCTGCTTGCAAGACTTCCTGTACAGTAGGAAACCAGAGCTGCGAGCATAAATAAGAAGCAGCCGTTGAATGAGTGGAAAGCAGCGGGAGATCCGCTGCTTCACTTGTTTTATTTGAAAGTAACAGGTATCCAGCAAAACGCGCCGGAGGGCGCGTTTTGTCGGGTTATAAAAGAATTTTAGAAAGGATTGCGGGAAGATGAGTTTAATTCACCGTTATCAAAGTAATGGATATAATATTGTGCTGGATATCAACAGCGGCTGTATCCACCTAGTAGATGAAGTAACCTATGAGGTGCTGCCGTATCTTGAAGAAGGCATGGAAGCGGCTGCCATTGCTGAGAAGCTTGGCGACCGTTTTAAGAAAGAGGATGTAGAAACCTCTGTAACTGAATGTAAGAAGCTTCAGGAACAGGGAATGCTTTTTACAAAAGATATTTATGAGAATATCATTGATGAATTTACCAAAAACCGCCAGACCGTTGTAAAGGCTCTTTGCCTTCATATTGCTCATGACTGTAATCTGGCATGCAGATATTGTTTTGCAGAAGAAGGAGAGTATCACGGAAGACGTGCGCTGATGTCTTTTGAGGTAGGAAAAAAAGCGTTGGATTTCCTGATCGCTAATTCCGGCTCCAGAAAGAATCTGGAAGTGGATTTCTTTGGCGGCGAGCCTCTTATGAACTGGCAGGTTGTAAAGGATCTTGTGAAATACGGAAGAGAACAGGAGAAACTTCATAACAAAAAATTCCGCTTCACACTGACAACCAACGGCGTTCTTTTAAATGATGAGGTGATGGAATTCTGCAATAAGGAAATGGGAAATGTTGTCTTAAGCGTGGACGGTAGAAAAGAAGTTCATGACTACATGCGCCCGTTCCGTAAGGGTGCAGGAAGCTATGATCTGATCATGCCGAAATTTGAGAAATTTGCGGAATCCAGAAATCAGGACAAGTATTATGTAAGAGGAACCTTTACTCATCATAATCTTGATTTCTCTCAGGATGTTCTGCATCTGGCAGATCTTGGCTTCAAGCAGATTTCTGTTGAGCCGGTCGTGGCAGCAGATACAGAAGAGTATGCGATCCGTGAGGAGGATATCCCACAGATCCTGGAACAGTATGATATTCTTGCAAAAGAAATGATCAAAAGAGAAAAAGAGGGAAAAGGATTCAACTTCTTCCACTTTATGATAGACCTTACCGGTGGTCCGTGTGTATACAAACGACTTTCCGGATGCGGCTCAGGAACCGAGTACCTGGCTGTTACTCCGTGGGGAGATTTTTATCCATGTCACCAGTTTGTGGGTGAGGAACAGTACCTTATGGGTAATGTAGACGAGGGAATCACAAAGCCTGAAATCGTAAAAGACTTTGGAAGATGTAACGTCTATACGAAACCGGACTGTAAAGACTGTTTTGCCAGATTCTACTGCAGCGGCGGCTGTGCGGCAAATGGTTACCATTTCGGCGGAGATATCCGGGGGAATTATAAGATCGGATGCGAACTCCAGAGGAAGCGTGTGGAGTGCGCTATCATGATAAAAGCCGCTTTGGCGGAATAAGAGAGGAAAAAGAAAATGAAGAAAAGTAGAGGAATTGCAGTGCTGCTTCTGACAGCAATTGTCACAGTATTCTTCTGCTATGTGGCTGCGGTAGGCATTGGTCCTACAGGAACAGGTTCGGCTAAGAATATCAACACCGGACTTGATCTTGCCGGCGGTGTCAGCATCACATACCAGGCTAAGGACAGTAATCCGAGCAAGGAAGACATGTCCGATACTGTTTACAAGATGCAGCAGCGTGTTTCTCAGTACAGTACTGAGGCACAGGCATATCAGGAAGGTTCCAACCGTATCACCATTGAGATTCCAGGAGTATCAGATGCAAATGCGATCCTGGAAGAACTTGGAAAGCCAGGTTCTTTGTATTTTATCGATCAGACAGATGCAGACGGAAACCAGAATTTTACAACAGGAAACAGTGAGAGTGGATATGTTCTTGCAAGAAGTATTGAGGATATCCAGAAAGCCGGATCTGTTGTACTGGAAGGTACAGACGTTGCAGACGCTGAGGGAGGTGCTTATCAGGATTCATCCACAAGCTCCCAGAAATATGCAGTCAGTCTGACTCTTACAAAGAATGGAAAAACCAAATTTGCGGAAGCTACCAAGGCAAATGTTGGAAAGCAGATCGCAATCGTATATGACAATCAGGTTTTAAGCGCTCCGAATGTAAATGAGGAGATTTCCGGCGGAAAAGCTCAGATCACCGGAATGGCAAGTACAGAAGAGGCACAGAATCTTGCTTCTTACATAAGAATCGGTTCCTTAAGTCTTGAGCTTACCGAGCTTCGTTCCAGCGTAGTTGCTGCACAGCTTGGTGAAGAAGCCATCGCAACAAGTGTAAAAGCCGGAGCGATCGGTCTTGTGATCGTTATGCTGATCATGATCATCGCATACCGTATCCCAGGTCTGGTTGCATCTGTTGCACTGGTTCTTTATACAACCTTAATGCTGATCACACTGAATGCCTTTGATATCACCCTTACGCTTCCGGGTATTGCAGGTATCATCCTGGGCATTGGTATGGCAGTGGATGCCAATGTTATCATCTACGCCAGAATCCGTGAGGAGATCGCGGCAGGCCTTTCTGTCCATGCAGCGATCAAAAGTGGATTCGGCAAAGCGTTTTCCGCTATTTTTGATGGAAACATCACAACACTGATCGCGGCTTGTGTGCTGATGTGGCTTGGCTCCGGTTCTGTTAAGGGGTTTGCCTACACGCTGGCAATGGGTATCGTGATCTCCATGTTTACAGCACTGGTTATATCCAGGCTTGTTATTAATGCGGTATACGCAATTGGTGTTCGTGACCCGAAATTCTATGGCATTGCCAAGGAACGTAAGGTTGTGGATTTCGTTGGAAAGAGAAAAATCTTCTTTGCTGTTTCCATTATCCTGATCCTTTGCGGACCTGTAGGAATGCTGGTCCACAGTAATGTGATCGGTGACAAAGCCATGAATTACAGTCTGGAGTTTTCCGGCGGTACTTCTACCAATGTAACCTTCAATAAAGAGATGGATATCAAGGAAATCGATTCCGAGGTAACACCGGTTGTTGAGGCAGTGACAGGTGATAAGAATGTACAGCCGACCAAGGTGCAGGGAACCAATCAGGTAGTGATCAAAACACGTTCTCTGGATCTTAAGGAACGAGAAGCACTGAATAAGGCATTGGAGGAAAATTTTGATGTAGATACAAGTCTGATCACATCGGAGAATATTTCCGCTACTGTCAGCAATGAGATGAGAAGAGACGCTATCGTAGCGGTTATCGTAGCTGCGATCTTCATGCTTCTTTACATCTGGTTCCGTTTTAAGGATATCCGCTTTGCAAGCAGTGCAGTACTTGCACT
Source organism: Blautia sp. MSK20_18 (assembly GCF_020553125.1). Classification (NCBI taxonomy): domain Bacteria; kingdom Bacillati; phylum Bacillota; class Clostridia; order Lachnospirales; family Lachnospiraceae; genus Blautia; species Blautia sp. MSK20_18. The sequence continues at coordinate 34,864 of NZ_JAJCGR010000026.1, read as the reverse complement.
TCTTCATGATGTCCTGGTCGTACTTGCGTTTTATGTTATTTCCAGAACATCTGTGGGAAATACATTTATTGCGTGTATGCTGACGATCGTAGGTTATTCCATCAATGCTACTATTGTCATCTTCGACCGTATCCGTGAGAATATGAGAGGCAGAAAGAAAGTTGAGGATGAGAAACTGAAAGAGATCGTAAATACCAGTGTTACAGAAACTCTGACACGAAGCATTTACACATCCCTGACAACATTTGTAATGGTTGCAATTCTTTATGTAATGGGTGTTTCCTCAATTAAAGAATTTGCAGCACCGCTGATGGTAGGTATCATCGGTGGAGCATATTCTTCTGTATGCATCACTGGTGCTCTGTGGTACACTATGAAAACATTCAGAAAAAATCGTGTTGCAGCACCGGCAGCTGTAGTAGCTTCCGCAAAGATTTCTTCCGAGAAATCTGAGAAAAAGGTAAAACAGCCATCCGGACAGCAGACAGCTCAGCAGCCGAAGAAGAAAAACCGTAAAAGAGTTGCTGAGCGCCTTGCAGCGCAGGAGGCAGCAAAGCAGCAGAATGATGAGGAGAAATCTGAATAAAATTGCTGAATAACAGAAACGTTCCGTACCGGGAAAGAATATTTCCTGGCGGAACGTTTTTTTGTGTGGCATAAAAAACTTGCAGCTATGCAGGAGTATGAGTTACAATACGGTTATTGTGTTGCTTTGAAGAAAGAAAGCGGCAAAGCATCAAGGAGGAAACAACATGGAACGATGGGTTGTTGCTGCAAAACGGGCGGACTTTGCGGCAATTGGAAAAGAGTTCGGAATTGATCCGGTGATCGCCAGACTGATCCGAAACCGGGATGTACAGGACAGGGATGAAATTCGCAGATATCTTTATGGAAAGGTGGACGAACTGGCTTCTCCACATTTGATGAAAGATGTGGATAAGGCAGTGGAGATCCTGCGGAATAAAATAAAGGAAAAAAAACGCATCCGTATTATAGGCGATTATGACATTGATGGGGTAGTATCGACCTTCATTCTGATCAAAGGACTGAAGCGTGCAGGAGCTCTGGCAGATACATATATTCCGGACCGTGTGGCGGACGGATATGGAATCCATGAGCACCTGATCGAAAGAGCAGTGAATGATGGGATTGACGTAATTGTTACCTGTGATAATGGAATTGCGGCGTACAATGAAATCACTATGGCTAAAGAGAAGGGAATGACGGCGATAATAACCGATCATCATGAAATTCCCTATAAAGAAACGGAAGATGGAAGAGAACTGATCCTTCCGCCGGCTGATGCCATTGTAAATCCAAAACAGCCGGACTGTAATTATCCGGAGAAAAGATTGTGCGGAGCAGTTGTTGCGTTGAAGCTGGTGACAGCTCTCTATGAGGCATGCGGGATTCCGGAAAAAGAGCTGGAAGATTTTCTGGAATTAGGAGCCATTGCCACGGTGGGAGACGTGATGGATCTTCAGGGTGAAAACCGCATCCTTGTAAAGGAAGGCCTGAAACGACTTTCCCACACTTCTAACAAAGGTCTCCGTGAACTGATCCGTGCCAATGGCCTGGAGGATGGGACGATCACTGCCTATCATGTAGGGTTTGTGCTGGGACCATGTATCAATGCCAGTGGAAGACTGGATACCGCTGCACGTTCCCTGAAACTGCTCTGTGCGGAGACGGAAGATGAAGCAGCAAAACTTGCCGGTGATCTGACTGCACTGAATCAAAGCAGAAAAGCTCTCACAGAAGAGGGAAAGGAAGCAGCGATCCGTATTGTGGAAGAGACAGAAATTGGACAGGACAGGGTTCTTGTGATCTATTTACCGGACTGTCACGAAAGTCTGGCCGGAATTATTGCGGGACGTATCCGAGAAAAGTACAATAAACCGGTCTTTGTCCTGACAAAAGGTGAAACAATGGTGAAAGGCAGCGGACGTTCTATAGAAAGCTATTCCATGTTTGAGGAACTGGTAAAATGCGGAGATCTGATGGAACAGTATGGCGGTCATCCTATGGCGGCAGGATTATCCATTAAAGAAGAAAATGTGGAAGAGTTCCGCAGACGGTTAAACGAAAACTGTACTCTGACAGAAAAGGATCTGGCTCCAAAGATCCTGATCGATGTGCCAATGCCGGTTTCCTATATAAATAAGGAACTTGTGGAAGAGATATCCCTGCTGGAGCCTTTTGGAAAGGGAAATACCAAACCGATTTTTGCACAGAAGGGACTTCGGGTTTTAAGCAGCCGTATTCTTGGCAAAAATAGGAATGTGGCAAAGCTTCAGCTATCAGACAGTACCGGCTGTGTAGTGGAAGCAGTATATTTTGGAGAAGCAGATGAATTTGTTGATAGAATAAAAAAATGTGGAAGTATTGCGGTCACATATTATCCTGAGATCAACCGTTATCAGGGAAGAGAGACCTTACAGATCGTAATCCGAAATTATATTACAGAATAACAGGAGAAGGTATCACTAAAATGCAGATCCTGACAGCGAGTAATTGACTGTAAAACAGGAAAGAAGGCTCTGTACTGGGCAATATGCAGTCCAGGGCCTGTCGTAATTCCGCGAGTTCTGTCGGGTTGCACATTGATTCCCTACAGAAAAAGTGCTATACTATCTAACATCTGATTGACAAATTAAACCATTGGAGGTTATTATGAAAAAAATAGAAGAATATGTAAGAAGTATCCCGGACTTTCCAGAGCCAGGGATTATTTTCCGTGACGTTACCAGCGTCCTTCAGGATGCGGATGGATTACAGCTTGCCATTGATTCTATGCAGAATTGTCTGGAGGGTGAGGAGTTCGATGTGATCACAGGTCTTGAATCCAGAGGCTTTATCTTTGGTATGCCGATCGCATATAATCTTCACAAACCCTTTGTTCTGGTCCGCAAAGCAGGAAAACTTCCATGTGAGACCGTTTCCAGAACCTATGAGCTGGAGTATGGAAGTGCAACTATCGAGATGCATAAGGATTCCATCAAGCCGGGACAGAAGGTTGTTATTGTGGATGACCTGATCGCTACGGGCGGAAGCGTGGAAGCTGCCATCAAGCTTGTGGAGGAGCTTGGCGGCGAGGTTGTCAAGGTGGTTTTCCTTATGGAGCTTGCAGGTCTGAAGGGACGTGAGCGTCTCAAAGGTTATGATGTGGCATCTGTGATCTGTTACGACGGAAAATGATTTTTTGTCGGTGGAAGGGGATGTGAACTGTTGTAGTCATACGGCAGTATGAAATTGTGCACAGGCAGGTGGGATTTAATGGCAGAGACAAAAAATACGGAAAAACAAAACATTGAGATACAGAAGGAAGAAGAAAAAAGAGAGTCTGTCCGGAAGGCAGATGCGGCGGTGAAATCCATGCATGATTTTACAAGCCCTGAGGTTCTTTATCAGGAGCTTATAAAAAGCGTGAAGAAATATCATCCGTCTACAGATATTTCCATGATCGAAAAGGCCTATAAAGTGGCCAGCGAGGCACATAAGGATCAGAAACGTAAATCCGGTGAACCTTATATCATTCATCCTCTCTGTGTTGCAATCATCCTTGCGGATCTTGAGCTGGATAAGGAGACCATAGTGGCAGGTCTTCTTCATGATGCGGTAGAGGATACCTGGATGACGTATGAAGAGGTGGAAAAGGAATTTGGTTCTGAGGTAGCACTTCTGGTAGATGGTGTTACCAAGCTGGGACAGCTGTCCTATTCCAAGGACAAGGTAGAGGTTCAGGCTGAGAATTTAAGAAAGATGTTCCTTGCAATGGCTAAGGATATCCGCGTCATCCTGATCAAGCTTGCGGACCGTCTTCATAATATGCGTACCCTGCAATATATGAGACCAGAGAAACAGCAGGAGAAAGCAAGAGAAACCATGGATATCTATGCTCCCATCGCGATGCGGCTTGGTATTTCCAAGATCAAGGTGGAACTGGATGATCTTTCTCTTAAGTATCTGAAGCCGGATGTTTACTATGATCTGGTAGAAAAGGTTGCTCTTCGCAAAAGTGCCCGTGAGGAATTTGTTAATTCTATCGTGAAACAGGTAAAGCAGCATATGGAGGATGCCAATATCAGGGCACAGGTGGATGGCCGTGTGAAGCATTTCTTCAGCATCTATAAGAAGATGGTCAATCAGGATAAAACCATTGATCAGATTTATGACCTGTTTGCTGTACGTATCATTGTAGATACTGTGAAGGACTGTTATGCAGCTCTTGGTGTTATCCATGAGATGTACAAGCCGATCCCCGGCAGATTCAAAGATTATATCGCAATGCCGAAAGCCAATATGTATCAGTCTCTGCATACAACACTGATCGGTCCTAACGGACAGCCTTTCGAAATCCAGATCCGTACATTTGAAATGCATAAAACCGCAGAATACGGTATTGCGGCTCATTGGAAATATAAGGAAACTTCCGATGGTAAGAAACCTGGAAAGAGTGAGGAAGAGAAGCTGAACTGGCTGCGCCAGATCCTGGAGTGGCAGCGTGACATGTCCGATAACCGGGAGTTCATGAGTCTTCTGAAAAATGATCTGGATCTTTTTGCAGACAGTGTTTACTGTTTCACTCCCCAGGGAGATGTAAAAACACTCCCAAATGGTTCTACGCCTATTGATTTTGCATACAGCGTGCACAGTGCAGTAGGAAACAAGATGGTAGGTGCCAGGGTCAATGGCAAACTTGTTCCTATTGAATATAAGATCAAAAACGGTGATCGTATTGAGATCATAACATCCCAGAATTCTCAGGGCCCCAGCCGTGACTGGCTGAAGATCGTAAAGAGCACACAGGCTAAGAATAAGATCAACCAGTGGTTTAAGAAAGAACTGAAGGAAGATAATATCCTGAAGGGTAAGGACATGCTGAATCAGTATGCCAAGACCAAGGGCTTTAAACCAGGCATATATACCAAGCCACAGTATATGGAATCGGTAATGCATAAATATGGTTTCCGAGACTGGGATTCTGTATTGGCAGCGATCGGACATGGCGGCCTGAAAGAAGGTCAGGTGTTTAACAAGCTGGTAGAAGCCTATGAGAGGGAGCATAAGAAGAATCTTACAGATGAACAGGTCCTGGAGGCAGCTTCTGAATCACAGGAGAAGCTTCACATTGCCAAGAGTAAGAGTGGCATTGTAGTAAAAGGCATTCATGATGTGGCAGTTCGTTTTTCCAAATGCTGTAGTCCGATCCCGGGAGATGAGATCGTAGGCTTTGTAACAAGAGGAAGAGGGATCACCATTCATCGTACAGACTGTGTGAATGTGCTCAACATGCCTGAGATTGACCGGAAACGTCTCATTGAAGCAGAGTGGCAGATGCCGGACAGAGCGGATTCCGAGAAATACGAAGCGGAGATCCAGGTTTATGCAAATAACCGTACCGGACTTCTGGTGGATATTTCCAAGATCTTTACAGAGAGGAAGATCGATCTTCGTTCCATTAACAGCCGTACCAACAAGCAGGAACGCGCCACGATTTCCATGTCCTTTAATGTATGCAGCAAACAGGAACTGAATTCTCTGATCGAAAAGATCCGTCAGGTTGAAAGTGTTCTTGATGTAGAGCGAACAACGGGCTGACCCGATAAACGGAGGAATTTTTATGAGTAAACTTGAAATGCAGCAGTGTGTGCTGGGCCAGGTGTTTACCAACTGCTATTTTCTGAAAAATAAAGAGACCGGAGAACTGCTGATCGTAGACCCGGGAGACTATGCAGAAAAAGTTTTTCAGAAAGTATCTCTTATGCAGGGAAAACCGGTGGGGATCCTTCTGACACATGGTCATTTTGATCACATCATGGCTGTAAAGGAAGTGAAGGAAAAATATCAGATCCCGGTTTATGCATGCAGGCAGGAAGAAGCAATGCTGGCAGAGCCCACGATAAATATGACTGCTGTTTATGGAAGTGCCTGTTCAATTAAGCCGGAGGTTCTTCTGGATGACGGGCAGATTTTCGAAGCGGCCGGATTTTCCATCCAGATGTTCCACACACCGGGACATACCAAAGGAAGCTGCTGCTATTATATCAAAGACGAAGGTGTGCTTTTCAGCGGAGATACATTGTTTTGCGGCTCTGTGGGAAGAACCGATTTTCCTGGCGGAAGTTCTGCTGAGATCGTAAGAAGCCTTCATAAGCTTGTGGATACTTTGCCGGAGGATACAGAAGTATTTCCGGGGCATGACGCATCCACAACCATTGGTTATGAAAAGAGGTATAATCCATTTGTATAAGATTGGCATTTTGTTTCAGAACAGAGATTTTGAGCATGATGTGTATGAACTGATCAAAGCGTTTTATCCCGGAAATGAGATCGTTTCTCTTTATGAAGAGGATGATGCGGATTATGATATCCGCTTCCGGGTCTTACGTGATGAAGAAGGTTATACCATCAGTTACAACAACGGAATAGAGAAAAAAACAGCTCATGGGGCTGTGATAGAAGGGCAATCCAGTGGAGAAGCTTCGGATGCCCTTATTTCTTGCAATGATGCCCATGATATCCGCAGAAAAAAAAAAGACGCGATCAAATACGCCCTGTATCAGATGCTTTCCAAAGCTACAGGAAAGACACTTCCCTGGGGAAATCTTACAGGCATCCGTCCTGTGAAAATGGCTATGGGAATGCTGGAGTCCGGAATGAAAAATACGGAGATCGCCAGATATATGAGAGATCAGTATCTGGTAAGTCCGGAGAAAACAGCTCTTGCAGTTACCATCGCAAATCGTGAGCGGGATATCCTGAAAAACATTGATTATGAAAACGGTTACAGCCTTTATGTTGGCATTCCTTTCTGTCCGAGTATCTGTCTGTACTGTTCATTCAGTTCCTATCCGCTGGAGAGATGGCGTAAATATGTGGAGGCGTATCTGGACGCGCTGGTAAAGGAAATCCGGGCTGTTTCCGGGATGATGAAAAACCGGAAGCTGGATACGGTCTATATCGGTGGGGGAACACCTACCACACTGGAGCCGGATCAGCTTCGGAGACTTCTTGGCGCGATCACGGAATATTTTCCCTGTGAGGAGCTGGAAGAATTTACGGTTGAGGCAGGAAGACCGGACAGTATAACCTTGGAAAAGCTTCAGGCGATCCGGGAGTTTCCGGTTACCAGGATTTCTGTAAATCCACAGACCATGAATCAGGAAACCCTGGATATCATTGGCAGACGTCATACAGTAGAACAGACAAAGAATGCGTTTCATCTGGCAAGAAAAGCCGGATTCGACAATATCAATATGGATCTGATCGTGGGTCTTCCCGGCGAAGATATCACAAAAGTGCAGCATACACTGGACGAGGTAAAAGCTCTCGGGCCGGACAGCCTGACCGTACATTCTCTTGCTGTAAAGCGTGCGGCAAGACTGAATATTTTCCGTGATAAATACCAGGAGATGACCTTTGAAAACAATCAGGAGATCATGGATCTGACTATGAAAACGGCCTACGAGATGGGAATGGGTCCTTATTATCTGTACAGACAGAAGAATATGAAGGGGAATTTTGAGAACGTTGGGTATTCTGAGGTTGACAAAGCAGGGATTTACAATATACTGATTATGGAGGAAAAGCAGCCGATCATCGCACTGGGTGCAGGTGGTTCCTCCAAGCTTGTGTTTGATCACGGACAGCGCATTGAGCGTGTGGAGAATGTGAAGGATGTTGTCAATTATATCACACGTATCGATGAAATGATCGAGAGAAAACGCGAGGGCATTGCAAAATGGCTGTAGACGGAAAGGAGAGACGGATCCTTGAAAAGCGTACAGAAGATAAGTGAAACTACGCAGGACCGGATTCTGGAAATGGATCTTTCCGCAGAGCTGAAGCATGGGGTTGTTGTCAGTAACCTTGCCTATGATGTGGCAAAGGAGCTTGGACTTGGTGAGAAAGAATGTTATCAGCTGGCTATTGCCGGAATGCTCCATGATATAGGCAAGCTGAAATTGGAAGGATACATTAATGGCCAAGAGCAGAATCCGATGGTCATTGAAGAACTGAAATATGTTCGCATGCACTCCACATTAGGTTATGAGATCCTGAAAGACCAGGGATATTCCGATTATGTTCTGGAAAGTATTCTTTATCATCATGAGAATTTTGACGGCAGCGGTTATCCCAGCAACAGAAGCGGAAAGGATATCCCTATGGGTGCAAGGATCCTGAGAGTATGTGATGTATATGCGGCTTTGAGTATGGACAGACCATATCGGAAAGCTCTGGAAAATGATGAAGTTTTAAGACTGATGATCGATGAGATTAAAAACTTTGACATGCAGGTGTTTCTTGCATTTCAGAGGGTGATTCATAAAGGAGGAAACTATGGCATTAAAAAAGAAACCGGTTACAGGAATGAAGGACATTTTACCGAAGGAAATGGCAATCCGTAACTATGTGATGAATATGATCAGAGAGACGTACGGAACCTTTGGTTTTTCCGCAATTGAAACTCCCTGTGTAGAACATATTGAGAATCTCTGCAGCAAGCAGGGCGGTGAAAATGAAAAACTGATCTTCAAGATCATGAAGAGAGGCGAGAAACTGAAACTGGATACTGCAAAAACAGAGAATGATCTGACAGATTCCGGACTTCGCTATGACCTGACCGTACCGCTTTCCAGATATTATTCCAATAATGCAAACGAGCTTCCGGCTCCGTTTAAGGCACTTCAGATGGGAAATGTATGGAGAGCTGACCGTCCGCAGAGAGGTCGTTTCCGTCAGTTTATGCAGTGTGATATCGATATCCTGGGTGAGCCGACCTATCTTGCTGAGATCGAGCTTGTACTTGCAACTACAACACTTCTTGGAAAACTGGATTTCCATAACTTTACGATCCGTATCAATGACAGAAGGATCCTGAAGGCAATGGCTCAGTACAGTGGATTCCCGGCAGAGAGCTTTGATACTGTCTTTATTATTCTTGACAAGATGGATAAGATCGGCATCGAGGGAGTTGCAGAGGAGCTTGAGAAAGAGGGCTTTGCGAAAGAGAGCATTGACACTTATCTTGGACTTTTCCGTGAGATCACCAACGATGTTGAGGGTGTCCGTTATATTAAAGAAAAACTTTCTGATGTTCTGGAAGCAGGTATTGCAGAGGATCTTGAAACGATCATCAACACTGTAGAATCTGTAAAAACAGCAGACTTCAAAATGTCCTTTGACCCTACACTGGTACGTGGAATGTCCTATTACACAGGTCCGATCTTTGAGATTTCCATGGATGAGTTCGGCGGAAGCGTCGGTGGAGGCGGACGTTACGATGAGATGATCGGTAAATTTACAGGAAATAATACCTGTGCTTGTGGTTTCTCCATTGGATTTGAGAGAATCGTTATGCTGCTTCTTGAGAGAGGCTATGAGATTCCAACCAAGAATGGCAAGAAAGCATATCTGATCGAGAAGAACATGCCGGCAGACAAGCTTCTGAACATCCTGAAACAGGCAACTGAGGAAAGAAGTGCAGGTACACAGATCAATATCTCTATTATGAAAAAGAACAAAAAATTCCAGAAAGACCAGCTGGCAGCAGATGGTTATACAGAGTATGTAGAATTTTTCAACAGAGACTGAAACTGCCCGTCTGAAAACGGAGATAGCAGAGTAAATTAAAATGACTATGAAAAAAATAGTCAGAGGAGGATAAAGAGATGGCTGAAAGCATGCAGGGACTGCACAGAACTTGCCGATGTGCAGAAGTGACCACAGAGATGGTCGGAAAAGAAGTAACATTAATGGGATGGGTGGCAAAAGCCAGAAATAAAGGAGGTCTTGTATTTGTGGATCTTCGTGACCGTTCCGGGATCATGCAGCTGATTTTTGAGAATGGCAGCATTGACGAAGAAGGCTTTACAAAAGCAGGTAAACTGCGTAGTGAGTTTGTTATTGCTGTAACCGGTACCGTAGAGAAACGTGGAGGAGCAGTAAACGAGAATCTTGCAACTGGCGAGATCGAGCTTCGTGTAAAATCCCTCCGTGTTCTTGCTGAGGCAGATGTTCCTCCATTCCCGATCGAGGAGAATAGCAAGACAAAAGATGAGATCCGACTTAAATATCGTTATCTTGATTTAAGAAGACCGGATCTTCAGAGAAATATCATGATGAAGAGCAAGGTTGCCCAGCTTACAAGACAGTTCTTTACAGAAGAGGGATTTCTTGAGATTGAGACACCGATGCTTGGAAAGAGTACTCCTGAGGGAGCCAGAGACTATCTGGTACCATCACGTGTTCATCCGGGAAGCTTCTATGGCCTTCCACAGTCTCCGCAGCTGTACAAGCAGCTTCTGATGTGCTCTGGATTTGATCGTTATATCCAGATCGCAAGATGCTTCCGTGATGAGGATCTTCGTGCTGACCGTCAGCCGGAGTTCACACAGATCGATATGGAGCTTTCCTTTGTTGATGTAGACGATGTTATCGATGTTAACGAGAGATATCTTGCATTCCTGTTCAAAGAAGTTCTGGATATCGATGTAAAACTCCCGATCCAGAGAATTACCTGGCAGGAAGCTATGGATCGTTTTGGTTCCGACAAGCCGGATATGCGTTTCGGTATGGAACTTCATGATGTCAGTGATATCGTAAAAGACTGCGGATTTGGTGTGTTCACAGGTGCGCTTGAGAACGGCGGAAGTGTTCGTGGTATCAATGCAGAAGGTCAGGGCGCAATGCCGAGAAAGAAGATCGATAAGCTTGTTGAGTTCGTAAAAGGTTATGGTGCAAAAGGTCTTGCATATATTGCCATTGCAGAGGACGGAACCAGAAAGTCTTCTTTCGCCAAGTTTATGACAGATGAAGAGATGGATGCTCTTGTAAAAGCTATGGACGGCAAGCCAGGAGATCTTCTTCTTTTTGCAGCAGATAAGACAAAATTGGTATACGATGTACTGGGAGCACTCCGTCTTGAGCTTGCAAAACAGATGGATCTTTTAGATAAAAATGAGTATCGTTTCGTATGGGTAACAGAGTTCCCGCTTCTTGAGTGGAGCGAGGAGGAGAACCGTTTTACAGCAATGCACCATCCGTTCACCATGCTTATGGAGGAGGATCTTCCGCTTCTTGACACAGATCCGGGAAAGGTTCGTGCAAAAGCATACGACATCGTTCTTAACGGAAATGAGATCGGCGGCGGCAGCGTGCGTATCCATCAGGATGATATTCAGGAAAGAATGTTTGAGGCACTTGGCTTCACAAAAGAAGCTGCACATGAGCAGTTCGGATTCCTTCTGGATGCCTTCAAATATGGAGTTCCGCCACACGCAGGACTTGCATATGGCCTTGACAGACTTGTTATGCTTATGGCAAAGGCAGATACGATCCGTGATGTTATTGCATTCCCGAAGGTTAAGGATGCCTCCTGTCTGATGACTCAGTCTCCTAGCCAGGTAAGTGAGGCACAGCTTCATGAGCTGGGACTTGACCTTGAGCCGCAGAAAGAAGAGGAAGAATAAAAGATCATGCAGCCGACAATCTATACATTTCTGATCGTTTGTCCACTTGTATTTCTTGCCGGATTTGTAGATGCTGTAGCAGGCGGGGGAGGACTGATCTCCCTGCCTGCTTATCTTTTGGCCGGAGTTCCTGTACATAATGCTGTTGCCACCAACAAGCTGTCATCAGCAACAGGAACATTGATCTCAACTGTCCGTCTGTGCAAAAATAAATTTGTGGACTGGATCCTGGTGCTTCCATGTATTCCAATGGCACTCCTGGGATCTTCCATAGGAGCTCACCTTGCTCTTATAGCCAGTGATAAGCTCCTGCGTTATATGCTGATCCCTGTTCTTCCGGTGGTTGCTTTTTATGTGCTGCGCAAGAAAAATATGGATGAGAAGGGTGGCGAGATCGCCAGAAAAAAACAGATCCTGCTCTGTGCCGTATGCTCTCTTGCTGTAGGATGCTACGATGGATTTTATGGACCAGGAACAGGAACTTTTCTCCTGCTTTTGTTTACAGGATTGGGAAAAATGAGTGTGGCAAAAGCATCCGGTACCATGAAGGTTACCAACCTCTCTTCTAATGTAGCGGCTCTTGTTGTATTTCTGCTCAGCGGAAAGATTGTGATCATGCTTGGAATTGCAGCGTCAGTGTTCTCGATCGCAGGACATTATACCGGTGCAGGTATGGTTATGAAAAACGGAAGCCGGATCATACGGCCTATTATTCTTATAGTCCTTGCATTGCTTTTTATAAAGATCATATCCGGAATATAAAAAAGAAGAATATAAAAAACCCGTGAAGATCACGCTTTCCTGTCAGAGAAAGCAGATATTCACGGGTTTTCTAGCTTTTATTCTTTATTCGTTATCTTCGGTAGAATCTTCAGGAACCGGTGAAGCGGTAAGAGTTCCGAAGATGGCATTGCCCAGTTCGGTACCTGCATTCTCAAGCTTCCAGGATGCACCATCGTTTGTGAGATGGAAGGTAGCAGTGGCAGTTATGGTTGCCTGATTATTCCTGATACTGTCCAGAAGCAGTTCATGTGATTTGTTGTAACGCTTCTGGGAACCGTCGATCACTGCATCAGCAGAAGCCAGATAAGTATTCAATTCTTTTTCGTACTGTGTAAGAATGGAATTACTGTCAAATGTGGTAAGCTCTGCGTCCACTTCAGCAAGATATCCGGAAACAGAGGTGCTTGATATTTTGTAGTTAAAACAGGAGTGAAACTGTTCCATAAGGGCAGAGGCAATGGCGTTTTTTGCCGAATCTGAAGTGTTCAGAATGGAATCCAGCCCCAAATAATTAGCCATCTGCTTTACATCCATTTCTTGAAGCGTTTTCAGATAGACGGTAAGCGTTTCGGCAGGCGGCACAAGATCAGGATCGGACAGATAGGTGATAAGGCCACCGACCAGATCATTTTCGAGAGAGGAACTGTGCGTAATCTCCCAGTCAGGTTCTGAAGAAGATCCAAGATTGTTTAGTTGGATGGAAGTATTGCGTTCTGCAGAACTGTACGTGTTATTCTTGAGAAGCTTGTACAGGAGCAGATAACGCTGCTCCAGGGAATTTCCGTTATCATTTTCTTTACCGGAGGCGGTTTCCAGTATTTCTTCCTGAAGGCTTGCAGAAACAAAATCACTGGCAAGAGCTTCAGCATCCAGAGTAGTAAGCTTAAGCTGCGCAGAAGCATTTTTTTCGTCGCTATCAACGGATATATCCAGGATTTTGTAATCGAAATTCTGAAAGAAGAGAGAAAATACTTCTTTTATGTCAGCAGAAAGCTTTGTGCTGTCCTCAGAATCCGGAAACAGTTCCTGATAGGATATGTACTGCATGGTTGTTTCAGAGTCCAGATTTTTAAGAAGATCCAGATCTTTTTTGATCGCCTTCTCCGCATGAGCTTTGGCCGACTGGGAGCAGCTACATAAAAAAACTGAGAGAAGAATGATCATCAAGAAAGCCAGCAGATGTTTCACTGTCTTCATATTGTTCTTTCCTTTCAAAAAAGTTATATTACAACATTTTAGCAGATAAAGTACCGAAAGTCAAAATATCGCAAAAATGGAGAAAAAGGAGACTTTTTTATGAAAAATCTGTGAAATCTGCATCGTTTTCTTCAGGGACTTTTCTTTTTAGAGTGAATCTGCTATGATGTTTGAAGCAACAGATAGTTTTAGTACGATGCTGAGAAAAGGGGACAGATATGAAAAAACGTATTTTGATCGCACTTGGGGTCCTTGTACTTGCAGCCGGTATCGGAGCCGGTGGATGGTATTATTATACACATCATGCAGGGTCCGCAGGAGGCAGCGATATTGTATATGTAACAAAGATAAGCAAGCTTTCGGAAATGGATTCCGGAGTGGAAAACCGATATGCAGGTGTTGTGGAACCGCAGGAAACGGTTCAGGTAAAGATCGAAAGCGGCCGAAAGGTAAAAGAAGTTCAGGTAAAGACCGGTCAGGAAGTCAAGAAAGGGCAGCTTCTTTTTCAGTATGATCTTGGAAGTATCCAGCAAAGTCTTCAGGAAGCACAGCTGGCCTTGGACCGCCTGAAAAACGAACAGTTAAGTATATCTGATCAGATCACTACACTGGAAGCTGAGAAAAAGAAAGCTACAGCAGATAATCAGCTTTCCTATACAATAGAGATCGAAACACAGAAAATGAATCTCAAGAAGAATGAATATGATCAGAAAAGCAAACAGGCAGAGATCGATAAGCTTTCCCAGGCAACGCAGAATACCGAGGTGCGCAGTGAGATCGATGGAGTGATCCAGAAGATCGATACCTCCAAGATGGGCGGTGATGATTCTGAGGGCGTGGAGGATACGCTGACAGAAGGCACGACGGATTCCACAGATTCCAGTTCCGGAAACAGCTCCGGCAATGCATTTATCACGATCCTGAGTACAGGTGCTTATCGTGTAAAGGGAACGGTAAATGAAATAAACCGTGATTCGATCATAGAGGGAACTCCTGTGATCATTCGTTCCAGGGTGGATTCTTCAAAAACCTGGAAGGGCACCATGGGCTCTGTTGACATGGATAATTCTACCAGCAACAGCAGTTCGGATATGGCAATGTTCGGAATGTCCAGTGCCAGTGATGATCAGACATCATCCAGTACCTATCCGTTTTATGTGAATCTGGATTCATCTGAGGGTCTGATGCTGGGGCAGCATGTGTATATTGAACCGGACGAAGGACAGGATGAGAAGAAGTCCGGTATCTGGCTGAACGATTATTTTATCGTGGATGCGGATACAGACAGCCCATATGTCTGGATCGCAAACGGTCAGAACAAGCTGGAGAAGAGAGATGTCATATTAGGACAGTATGATGAAGATCTTGGGGAATATGAGATCGCAGACGGACTTTCTGAAAAAGATAAGATCGCATTTCCGACAGATGAGCTGAAAGAAGGTATGTCTGTCACAGAAGGTACTGCAGATCAGACTACAGCGGCGATGTGGGATGATTCCGAGGATGATGAAAGTATTGATGATTCTGCGTACACGGAAAGTGATGGCTCAGAGCCTGAAATGATCGAAGATGGAGCGATCGACAGTGACATGATGGATGCGACAGACGATATTTCTTCGGGAGATGACCTTGTTCCGATGGAAGGAGCGCCGACAGAATGATTTTGGATTTAAAAGGAATATATAAGGATTATCAACAGGGGAAAATGACGGTACCTGTATTGAAAGATGTAGATTTTTCCATGGAGGAGGGAGAATATGTGGCGATCATGGGACCTTCTGGTTCCGGAAAGACTACACTGATGAATATTATCGGATGCCTGGACAAACCTACCAAGGGAACTTTTCTCCTGAATGGAGAAGATATTGCCAAATGTACAGAGAATGAGATGTCAGATATCCGTCTGAAAACGATCGGATTTGTATTTCAGAGCTTTCATCTCCTTCCAAGGCAGAGTGCGCTGACAAATGTGGAACTGCCGCTGAATTATGCAAGGGTTCCCAAAAAGGAGCGCCGGGAACGTGCACGAAAAGCTCTGGAGCGTGTAGGCCTTGCCGACAGAGTGGATTTTAAGCCCAACCAGCTTTCCGGAGGACAGATGCAGAGAGTGGCTATTGCAAGAGCGATCGTAAACAATCCCAAGCTTTTGCTGGCAGATGAGCCTACCGGGGCACTGGACACGAAATCGGGAGCACAGGTTATGGAACTGTTTCAGAAGCTGAACGATGAGGGAGTTTCTGTGCTGATGATCACACATGACCCGGAGATCGCGGCACATGCCAAACGGGTTGTTATGATCCGTGACGGTGAGCTGCAGGAAAAGAGGTGATAGAATGAAAGTGGTGAAGAGAGTGATCGTTGGTGTACTGGTTGCGGCATTGGCAGCCGGAGGAATCTACACAGGGCTTATGCATGTGAAAGAATCCAAGGTAACAGAGGTGCCGGTAACCAGCGTCAGCAATCTTCAGACGGACTGGTATTCGGAGACAACACTGGATGGAACCATCACCACGAATGTTTCTCAGAATGTAAATATGGATAAAGATATGATCATCGAGAAAATATATGTATCCCAGGGTGATGATGTAAAAAAAGGCGATAATCTGATCTCCTTTGATATGACACTTGTAGAGATGGAACTGAATATTGCAAAGCTGAAACAGCAGAAGCAGGAGCAGGATCTGACCAAAGCACAGAACCGTCTGACAAGTCTTCAGAATGGAGGTCCCATCGAAGACAGTACAGACAGTACTGATGATACGGACCTGAATCTTACAGGTGGTGATACAGGAAATGACGGAGAAATGACAAATACGGATACACCTTCCGGAAGTGACGGAGACGAGGATATGCAGTCAACTACCGGTTCCGCGGCTACTGCAGATGGCAGCTATCTTGCAGCGGCTTCCTCCAGGCCATTACTTCTCAGTGCCTTTACAGATACAGAAGGAGATCTTGAAGATTCTGCAGAGAAAGTTACCGAAGAAATGCCGTCCGGAGAAACGACGGACAGTGAAACAGAGCAGATGACCGGAGATGACACAGCGGATATGGAAGAGGATACAACTGCATCCGATGAGGATCTGATCATGGATCCGACCTACCAGGATCCTACTGCCAATGATATTACAGACGGAGAGACTACGGACTGGGGTTCCGGAGAAGATGACACCCCAACGGTATCTCCGACACCGACTCCCACACTGGGACCCAATGAGCTTCCTGATCCCAATATAACAGAACCGGAAATTCCGGGGATCACAGATGGTGAACCGGAATTTTATCAGAAGCTGGATTATACTTCTCAGCCGTTTACAGGAACCGGTACGGAAGAAGATCCCTATGTTTTTCTTGTAAGCAGTGCCAAAGGCAAAGTTACGGTGATGGGATCCTTCTTTAACAGAATGGCGGGATACAGTGAGGATGGAACCAAAGTGGTCCAGAAAGGCGGTAGCTGGTTCCAGCTGGAGTTTCATGAGAATGATACCATTGCTGATTTTCAAGACAGAACACTTTCCTGTACAGGATATTATCTGATCGATGGAAGTCTTCTTGAAAATCCGGTATATATGTATGCGGAAACAGAATTTACACTGGACGAGGCTTCCAAATATGACAAAAATGATGATGAGATACCGGATGACAGCGGTGATGGAGATGACGGTACTGATGGCACAACCATGTCAAGAGAGGATGCGATCAAGATCCAGAAAAACAAGATCGCAAGTTTGAAACTGGATATTGAGGAAAATAATCTGAAAATCACTAAGCTGGAGAACAAAATAAAAAACAAGCTGATAACAAGCAAACTGGATGGAACGGTTGCTTACATCGGAGATGAAGTCACAGGTTCTTATAATGGAGATGCTTTTCTGAAAGTAAAAAGCAAAGATGGTTTTTATGTTACCGGAACGGTCAGCGAACTGATGCTGGATCAGATGAAGGAGGGAACACTTCTTCAGTGTACCAGTTATAATTCCGGCAGCTTTGAGGCGAAGGTACTGAATGTATCCGATTACCCGGTGGATTCTTCAAATGCTTATTATGGTGGAGATTCTAATCCCAATGTATCGTATTACACCTTTAATGCAGAGATCACAGATCGTTCATTGCAGTTTACCGACCAGGATTATGTGACGGTATCTCTGAAGTCAAATAAACTTGCCGAAGGCAGTATGGTTGTGATGAAGGCATTTATCCGTACGGAAAATGGAACCAGCTATGTATACAAAGACGTGAAGGGAACACTGAAAAAGCAGCAGATCACAGTGGGAAGCATTGTGAACAGCGGATATTATGCAGTTGTAACTTCAGGCCTGAAATCCGATGATCTTCTTGCTTTCCCATATGGTGATGCCGTGAAGGAGGGAGCCAAGACAAAAGAAGTGACTTTGGATGATATGTACAATGAATAAATAACAGGAAGGAGAAATTTCATGTTTGAAAATATACGCCTGGCTTTTCAGGGAATATGGTCACATAAGATGAGATCCTTTCTGACCATGCTGGGTATTATTATTGGTATTGCATCTATTATTGCAATTGTATCTACGATCAAAGGTACCAGTGAGCAGATCAAGGAAGATCTGATCGGGTCCGGAAACAATACCGTACAGGTTATGCTCTATGACGGAGACAGTACATACGATATGGATTATGGTTCTTACGGAAGCTCGGCCACACCGCCGGTTATTTCTGATTCCCAGAAAACGGCGATCGGAGACTTGGATCATGTGATCAGTTCTACATTTTATTACAGCAGCCAGTCTGCCAGTGTTTATTATAAAAACACAAGCTTTCAGGGCGGAACCGTGTACGGGATCGACAGCAATTATCTGAAAACGATGGGATACCTGGTCCAGTCCGGGCGGGGATTTGTACAAAAAGATTATGACAGCTACCGAAAGGTTGCTCTTGTGGATTCCAATGCTGCACAGAATATTTTCGGAAGTGAGAGCCCTGTAGGGAAAACCATTGAGGTGGGATCAGAACCGTATATTATTGTAGGTGTGATCACTCAGAGTGAGGACAGCATGCCGAAGATCAATACGATTTCTGAGTACGAGGAATATTCGCAGACGATCATGGGAAGCGTGATGATCCCGGATATTACCTGGCCTGTTGCATTTAAATTTGATCAGCCGCAAAATGTGACAGTCCGTGCAGACAGCACAGATAATATGAGTTCTGTAGGAAAAGCAGCAGAGGATATTCTGAATACAGGGATCCAGAATGAAAAAAACAAATCGAACTTTAAATATAAAGCGGAAGACATTATGGAGAAGGTCAAGAATCTCCAGAAGCTCAGCGAAAGTACCAATCAGCAGCTGATCTGGATTGCAAGTATCTCCCTGCTTGTTGGTGGTATCGGTGTTATGAATATCATGCTTGTATCTGTCACAGAACGTACCAGCGAGATCGGACTGAAAAAAGCTATCGGAGCAAGAAAAAAAGTGATCTTGGGACAGTTTCTGACGGAAGCTTCGGTGCTGACCAGTATCGGAGGAATCATTGGTGTGGTCCTTGGGATCATCCTGTCAAAAATGGTGTCTCAGGTGTCAGGAGCACCAACAGCCATCAGCGTTCCGGCTATCATCGGCTCTGTGGTATTTTCCATGCTGATCGGTCTGATCTTCGGACTTCTCCCATCTGTAAAGGCAGCTAATCTTAATCCGATCGATGCCCTTCGCAGTGAATAAAAAGATATACATACATATAGCATCTGCAATTGCCGGAAGGATTCCGGCGGCAGATGCTTATTTTTATATCTGAAAGTATTGTTCAGGTTTTATGAAGCTCTGCGGTCTTTATTTTGTCACTTTTGCTGTATATATGACAAAAAAAGAAAGTATAAATAGAGTTTTTACAGGTTTTTTAGAGATCATAAAAAAATCGTGGCAGAATCTTTGGATAGTGTGATATAATACGTCATAAGTGGGCAAATATAAAAACAGAAGGAGATAATTTCATGAAGGTTTTGGAAGGTAAATCTGTATTTTCCGGTATTGCGATCGGTAAGATCTCAATCCTCCAGAAAGTTGACGCCAGTGTTAAACGTGTTCACGTGGAGGATCCGGAAGAAGAGGTAAAGCGTGTGGAGGCAGCCAGAGAGCAGGCTGTGGCACAGCTTCAGAAGCTTTATGACAAGGCTCTTCAGGAAGTTGGAGAGTCCGGAGCGGCAATCTTTGAGGTTCATCAGATGATGCTGGATGATGATGACTATCTGGATTCCATCCACAACATTATCCGTACAGAGTCTGTAAATGCAGAATATGCGGTTGCAACAACTGGTGATAACTTCTCATCAATGTTCGCACAGATGGACGACGATTATATGAAAGCAAGAGCAGCTGATGTAAAGGATATCTCAGACCGTCTGGTACGTGTGCTTTCCGGCCATGGAGATGGAGAGCTTGAAGCATCCGAGCCGGTGATCGTAGTTGCAGAGGATCTTGCACCAAGTGAGACTGTACAGATGGATAAGAGCAAGGTTCTTGCTTTTGTCACAAGAAAAGGTTCTTCTAACTCACATACTGCGATTCTTGCGAGAACCATGAATATTCCGGCGCTGATCAATATTGAATACGATGAGTCCATGGACGGTAAGATGGCAGTCGTAGACGGAAAGAGCGGAAATCTGATCGTTGAGCCGGATGCAGAGACCCTTAAAAAATATGAGGATATGCGTGCCGATGAACTTGCACAGCGTGCAATGCTCAAAGAACTGAAAGGTAAAGAAACTGTTACCAAGAGCGGTCGTAAGCTCCACCTTTATGCCAACATCGGAAGTACAGGTGATGTTGCGAATGTACTTGCCAATGATGCGGAAGGCATCGGACTTTTCCGAAGTGAGTTCGTATACCTGGAAAAAGAAGACTATCCTACAGAGGAAGAGCAGTTCCAGGTTTACAAGACCGTAGCTCAGAATATGGCCGGCAAAAAAGTTATCATTCGTACTCTGGATATCGGAGCGGACAAGCAGATCGATTATTTCAATATGGCGCATGAGGAAAACCCTGCAATGGGATATCGTGCGATCCGTATCTGTCTGGACCGTCCGGAAGTATTTAAGACACAGCTGAGAGCACTTTTCCGCGCAAGCATGTTCGGAAATATTTCCATCATGTATCCGATGATCATCTCTGTAACAGAGGTGAAGCAGATCAAGGCCATTGTAGCAGAAGTAAAAGCAGAGCTTAAGGAACAGGGGATCCCGTTCCGTGATGACGTGGAGCAGGGTATCATGATCGAGACTCCGGCAGCTGTTATGATCAGTGATCTTCTTGCAAAAGAGGTTGATTTCTTCAGTATCGGAACCAATGATCTGACCCAGTATACACTGGCTATTGACCGTCAGAATGCAAAGCTTGACAACATTTATGATTCCCATCATGAGGCAGTTCTCCGTATGATCCAGATGGTTGTGGATAATGCACACAAAGAAGGTATCTGGGCCGGAATCTGTGGTGAGCTTGGTGCGGACACTACACTTACTGAGAGATTTGTAGAGATGGGACTGGATGAGTTGTCCGTATCTCCGACATTTGTTCTTCCGGTTCGAAAGATCGTAAGAGAAATGAAATAAAACACAGATCATAAATAGATAAGGATATTTTTGATAAATAGTGTGACAGCTGCTGTGCATAAATATTTGTATGGCAGCTGTTTTTTTAGTTACTGTTCACTGGTAATATTCCGCGAGGTATTTTTTGTGAGCGAAGGTCACAGAAAATTTCCAATTGTGATATAGAAAAAAATATGATACACTAACATCATGGCTTTCTACAGCAGTTCAAAGAATTAGTTCATCAGGGGCTGATGCATTAATTCTTTGAACTGTGAGATAACAGACCAGGAGGAGAGAAAAGAATGGGCAAAATTGCCATTGTAACAGACAGCAACAGCGGTATCACACAGGCCCAGGCAGAAGAGCTTGGCGTTTATGTGATACCGATGCCGTTTTATATTAATGAAAAAATGTATCTTGAAGGTGTAACTCTCACACAGGAAGAGTTTTATGAGAAGCTTAAGAAGGATGAACCGATCTCCACATCTCAGCCAAGTCCGGCTGATCTCTGTGATCTGTGGGACAAGCTTCTGAGAGATTATGAGGAAATCGTTCATATTCCGATGTCAAGCGGACTGAGTGCATCCTGTTCTACTGCAATGGGACTTGCTATTGATTATAATGGTCGTGTTCAGGTAGTGGACAATCAGCGGATTTCCGTAACACAGAGACAGTCTGTAATGGATGCTAAGATGCTTGCCGAGGCAGGAAAAAGTGCTGCAGAGATCAAGAAGATCCTTACAGATCAGAAACTCGATTCCAGTATTTATATCACACTTGACACCCTGAAATATCTGAAAAAAGGTGGCAGGATCACACCGGCAGCAGCAGCCATCGGAACGGTTCTGAACCTGAAGCCTGTACTTCAGATCCAGGGAGAGAAGCTGGATGCCTACGCCAAGGTCCGTGGCAAGAAGCAGGCCAAACGTGCCATGCTGAAGGCAATGAAGAATGATTGGGAAACACGTTTTAAGGAATACGCATCTGACGGTGAGATGTGTCTTCAGGCTGCTTATACAGGAAATCTGGAAGAAGCAGAAGAATTTAAAAAAGAGATCCAGGAGGTATTTCCGGGAATGGAGATACATATGGATCCCCTTTCTTTAAGTGTTGCCTGCCATATCGGTTATGGTGCCCTTGCAGTCGCATGTTCAAGAAAAGTGACGTTATAAGCATAAAATACAGAAACAAAGATATGAGGAGTTTGAAACATGAAGAAGATTATGGAACAGATGGCGGAAGAACTTTCCGCAGCATTTGAAAAAGCAGGTTATGATCCGTCCTACGGAAAAGTTACTGTTTCCAACAGACCGGACTTATGTGAGTATCAGTGTAACGGTGCTATGGCAGGAGCCAAAGCATATCACAAGGCACCGTTTATGATCGCTGATGATGTGGTAGCACAGCTGTCAGACAGCCGGATCTTTTCCAGAGCAGAAGTTGTAAAGCCTGGATTTATCAACCTGGATGTGAAACCGGAATTTGTTGCAGAATACATGAATAAGATGGCAGAGGACGAGAAGCTTTCTGTTGAGACTGCCAAGAATCCGAAGACGATCATTATCGACTATGGCGGACCAAACGTTGCCAAGCCGCTTCACGTAGGACATCTCCGTTCTGCGATCATCGGTGAGAGCATCAAGCGTATCGGACGTTTTGTAGGACATAAGGTGATCGGTGATGTACATCTTGGAGACTGGGGCCTTCAGATGGGACTGATCATCACCGAGCTGAAACACCGGAAACCGGAGCTGGTATATTTTGATGACAGCTTTACCGGTGAATATCCGGCAGAAGCACCGTTTACTATCAGCGAGCTGGAAGAGATCTATCCATGTGCCAGTGGGAAGTCCAAAGAGGATGAGGCTTACCGTAATGAGGCACTGGAGGCAACCCACCTTCTTCAGCAGGGTAAACCCGGATACATGGCTCTCTGGAACCACATCATGAATGTATCTGTAACAGACCTTAAGAGAAACTACGCGAATCTGAACGTAGACTTTGACCTCTGGAAAAAAGAATCCGATGCACAGCCATACATTCCGGATATGGTAGAGGATATGAAGAAGCGAGGATTTGCCTATGAGGACCAGGGTGCTCTTGTTGTAGATGTAAAAGAAGAGAGTGATACCAAGGAGATCCCTCCATGTATGCTTTTGAAATCAGACGGAGCTTCTCTCTATACGACCACAGACCTTGCTACTATCGTAGAGCGTATGAAACTCTTTCAGCCGGATGAGATCCTTTATGTTGTTGACAAGCGTCAGGAGCTGCATTTTATCCAGGTATTCCGCTGCGCAAGAAAAACCGGTCTTGTAAATCCGGAGACCAAGCTTTCCTTCCTTGGTTTCGGTACCATGAATGGAAAAGACGGTAAACCGTTTAAGACAAGAGAAGGCGGTGTTATGCGTCTGGAGAACCTGATCGCAGATATTGATGAGGAAATGTATCGTAAGATCGTGGAGAATCGCAGTGTAAAAGATAAAGATGCAAAGGATACTGCCAAGATTGTAGGACTTTCCGCAATCAAATACGGAGATCTTTCCAACCAGGCGACCAAGGATTACATCTTTGATGTTGACCGCTTTACATCCTTTGAGGGAAATACAGGTCCGTATATCCTTTATACTATCGTTCGTATTAAGTCGATCCTGAACCGTTATGTACAGGAGGGGGGAGATTTAAGTACAGGTAAGATCCTTCCGGCAGTCAATGCCAGTGAGAAGAACCTGATGCTTCAGCTTTCCGGCTTTGCGGCAATGGTTGAGAACGCTTTTGAAGAAAAAGCACCACATAAGATCTGTGCATATATCTATGAGGTATCCAATGCATTTAACAGCTTTTACCATGAGACCAAGATCTTAAGCGAAGAGGATCAGGCACAGAAGGAATCCTTCCTTCAGCTGCTCCAGCTTACAAGAAGAGTGCTTGAGACAAGCATCGATCTTCTTGGATTCTCTGCACCGGATCGTATGTAAGGTATAGCTTTGCAGATACAAACACTATGAATAATGACAGACCGCCGGATAAAGAGACATTTTTGTCTGCTATATTCGGCGGACTTTTTTATATAGAAAGTTCTTTGCAAAAAGAACAGGACGTGCTATAATAGGACTTATCCTAAACGAGGGCAGATCACGAATTTCTGCCTGACTATAAGTTATCTGATTTTTTTCAAACCGGAATTCACCGGATTATCCCAAATCAATAAGAAATGTAATTATAAATATTGTCTGACAGAAATGAGAGGAAGGTGATCTGTCTGATCGGAAATGTTCTGAAAGAACGTTATTGCATTGTAGAACAAATTGGACATGGCGGAGGTGGAAGCCTTTATCTGGCAAAAGATATGGAGCTTGGTATCTGCCGTGCAGTGAAAGAGATACCGATCGCAAAGAAAAAAGAAGCCAGACTCATGCAGCATCTGGAATATCCTGCAATACCGAAGATTATCGATTATGTGGAAACAGGGGAGTACTGTTATCTGATCATGGAATATATCAAGGGTCAGTCGCTGGGAGAACTTCTCCGTTCAGGAAAACGGTTTTCTTTACGGGAAATCCTTGCTCTGGGAAAGGAGATTGCCAGAGTATTGGAATATCTTCACAGTCGGAAGCCACCGGTCTGTTACGGGGACCTGAAACCGGATAATCTTATGTTTTCTGAAACCGGGCATCTGTATCTGATAGATCTTGGAAGTGCCATGTTCGATCATGGAAAAAGAAAACAGATCTGTGAAGGAACGAAAGGCTATGCGGCGCCGGAGCAGTATCAGGGCTACTTAAGACCGGGAAGTGATATTTATGCTCTGGGGAAGACCCTGGAAAAGCTTTGCGGAAAAAAGAAATGGCAGTGGTTTTTATATCCGGATTTTTTCTGGCTTCTGTTCCGATGTACCAGAAAACAGGAAAAATACAGATATTCGGATATGTCAGTGGTTCAGAAGAAAATCCAAAAGCTGGAAAACAGATATCGGATGATCACTTGGAGAAAACGATTTCTGGAAGCGGCAGCTGCAGGGATTCTGATAGGAACACTGATCTTGATAGCAGGATTGCTGAAAACGGAAGAATTTTCTGTGGCGATCTCAGAAGTAACAGATTTGTATTACGAAGCCAGACAGTATCCGGAAGACTCAAAAAATCGGGAAAAGTGCTGTATGGCAGCGGAAAAGAGACTCCAGAGGTTAAGTAGAAATTATGGGGAAAAAGAACAGCAGCGTCGTATTGAGCTATTGCTGGCATGGAATGCGGAGCTTTTGTGTGAACCGGAAAAAGCGGCTTTATATTATGAAAATCTTCTTCTGTATGATGCAGAATATCCTGTGGCCTACGGGGAATATGGGATGTTTCTTATTCGGACCGGTCAGAAAGAGGCCAGCAGAAAGCTGTGGGAAGATTATAAAGAGAAAGAAAAAGCGGAATTACTGGATGACAGTGAAAGCAGAAATCTGCAGCTTTGGGAGGAGATCAATGAGAAAAAGAAGAGAAAGTGATCAGAAAAAACCAAAAGAAATGAAAATTCCTAGTAGGAAAACCTGTTTTATTGTTTTGTTTCTGCTGGTCTTATGCAGCTGGATGATCCCTTCCATTGCTGTCTATGGATTTGATGTGTCAGGAATGGATAGTTCTGATACCGGTGGATTTGATATGAATGTGGGAGAAGGAACCGGACAGCTGCCGGAAGACTGGGAAGAAAGCTATGCAGGAGAAGGAAGTGATGATAGTAATTGGAACAGAGAAGAAGGAAATACTGAGGAGTATTCCGCTGCCTGGGCAGAATCGGAGAATGATCAGGAGGAGTCTGCACAATGGAATTTAGATTTTCAGACAGATGAGGTACGTTCTCAGGAAGAAAGCTTTATGGAAAATGGAGAAGATCCGGGGGTCGGGGGAGAAGGCTATGAAGTTCAGGAACCGGATATCAGACAAGATGAAAATCCGGGGATAACTATTCCGGAAGAAGCAGAGATAGCTGATACGCTTGCGGAAAAACTGACGGAAACGCCGATACCAACAAAACTGCCAATACTGACTGAACAACCAATCCCCATACAGACAGTGACAGCCAGTCCATCTGTAACGTTGACTCAAAAACCAGTTCGAAAGTCAGTGACAGATGCATCAAAGAGGGAGAAAAAGCAAAATCCGGCATTATCTTACTATCGGACAGAACCAACAGGAACGTCGGATAGGAAAAAAGAAAAAGAGCAAAAACCGGTGATCCGAATGAAAACAGACGGTAACAGGATCCGGATAGAGATCAGTCCGGATATTCCGTTCCAGATCCTTTCATTTCGGATCAATGGAAAAGAATGTGATTTTTACTGGCAAGGAAAAAAGCTTCTGGCGGAATTACCGAAAAAAAGCAGAAATCCCTGGAAAGCAGAACTCATGGGTTTTGTGAAATCCGGGAAGCTGTACTATGAAACCATGGACTTACCAGAAAAACAGTGATACAATAGGCATACTTACTGATTATTTTATACAACAGGAGGAATTTATGTATAAGGCAATCTTTTTTGATCTGGACGGAACACTGACAGAATCCGGAGAGGGGATTACGAAATCTGTACAGTATGCATTGGAGAAACTTGGAGTTTCGGCACCGGAGCTGGAGCCATTGAAGGTTTTTGTGGGGCCGCCGCTTCTGGAACAGTTTATGAAATATGCGGGATTTGATAAAGAGACAGCACAGAAGGGAATTGAATATTACAGAGAGCGGTATTCAGAAAAAGGAATGTATGAGAACACCGTTTATCCCGGTGTGGAAAACACTCTGGCAGAACTGAAACGTCGTGGTTACAGACTGGCTGTGGCGTCTGCGAAACCGACCTTTTACGTAACACAGATCATGGACCATTTTAATCTGAGCCGGTACTTTGAGGTGATCGCCGGGACGGACCTCAATGGACCGAAAGTAACCAAATCTCAGGTGATCGAGGAAGCTCTGGAAAGAATGAGCCTTTCTGACCATCGTGACCAGGTGATCATGGTGGGTGACAGAGAACATGACATTCTCGGAGCCAGACGATGCGGGATCCAGTGTGTGGCTGTATCTTACGGATATGGAAGCAGAGAAGAACTGGAAAAGGCACAGCCTCTTCAGATCGTAGCTTCCGCAGATGAACTTCTGAATTTTTTCGTCTGACCCCTCTGCACAGACAGAATATTTTTCAAATAGTGTGGAGGGAGCTTTATCCGGCAGGAATCCATTATCTTATCGGACAGATCCTCGGAAGCGCCGTGCTTCTCTGGCTGACAGGGCATGTCGGCAATGCACAGGAAAGGTACTATAGTTATACGCTGGTGATCACCGGACTTACCGGAGTGTTGGTTATGTTTCCGGCAGTATATTTTTACCGGAAGGATCGTATAGGAAGGCTGATCGGCGGTTTGACTTCCGTTGAGGAACAAAGGCTATCTATTCCTGAAATGCTGCTTCTTCTTGCTGCTGGAGCCGGATTTGCCCAGTATGCCAATGTGCTGGTGGCGATCCTGCAGAACTGGATCTCATCTAGCTATGGAGAGACGATGACGAAGATTACCTCAGGAAAGAGTTTGTTTATGATGATCTTCTGGATGGGTATCATAGCGCCTGTTGCGGAAGAAATGATCTTTCGCTGGCTGATCTATCTGCGATTTCGGGATCACTTTTCAGTGCTGGTTTCCGCTGTGATCTCTGCGGCGTTTTTCGGAATTTATCACGGAAATGTCCTGCAGGCTGTGTATGCGTTTGTTCTGGGAGGGATTTTTGCGTGGTTTCTGGAGATGGGAGGTAATAAGTGGACCAGTGTGCTGATGCACATCGGAGCCAATACCTGGATACTTATTTTCAGTGAATACGCCCAGACTCTGGTGGAAAAAGTCGGAGCAGGAAGCTTTCTGATGATCTATGGTGTTTTTGCGGCAGCGATGATCGGAGGATATCAGTATTTTGCACGCCGGGGAGAAAAACGTGGCTACCGGGCTGTCTGATCCAATGTGGATCACGAATATCTGCCTGCTACTGGATCAGGCAGAGTGATAGATGAATATTTGCTTTACAGAGAATCTGTAGTGGAATCATAGTATAAGGATGCCATTACAGATTTTTTTTATAAAAATATGCCGGAATCTTTTGCTGCCGGTAAATTTATATAGATTTTATATTTATTTAAGAGACCATTTCTTGCGTACCTTTGTATCATGTGCTATCATAAGTGTATTAAAAGAATTAATACACTTAATACACAGATTACAGAGAAAGGAGCGTCGTATGATATTCTTGGACTATCAGGACAGCCGTCCCATTTACGAGCAGATCGTAGAGAAATTCCGGATGCTGATCCTGTCAGGAGCTGTGGAGCCATCTTCCAAGATGCCGTCTGTGCGGCAGCTGGCCGTGGAATTATCCATCAATCCCAATACCATCCAGCGGGCATATATGGAACTGGAGCAGCAGGGGCTGATCTGTCCGGTGAAGGGAAAAGGCAGTTTTGTCACAGACAGCAGCAGGATCAGGCAGATCGGTATGGAAGAAACCTTAAGTGAGCTGAAAAAGATCACAGAAAAGGGAATGGCTCTGGGAGTAGGGGAGGAAGAAATGATCGGTGTGATCCGCTTATGCTATAAGGAGGGAAACAATGATTGAGATAAAAAACTGCAGCAAAGCTTTCGGTAAGATACAGGCAGTAAATAAGGTCACCATGGATATCGGGGAACGGGAGGTTTTTGGACTGATCGGCTCCAACGGTGCGGGAAAAAGTACTCTGCTCCGTATCATGGCCGGGATCATCCGTCAGGACAGAGGAGAGGTGCTGATGGATGAAGAACCGGTTTTTGAAAATGAAAGGATCAAAGAGCATTTTTTCTACATCCCGGACGATGCATATATTCCGGCAAATTACAATGCTCTGGACATGGCAGAATTTTACCGTTGTATTTATCCGGGATTTCAGCAGGCGCGTTTTGAGACAATGATGAAGCAGTTTCATCTGGATGGAAAACGAAAAATCAGCACTTTTTCCAAGGGAATGAAGAAACAGCTTCTGGTGATCCTGGGAATCAGTACAGGGACGAAATATCTGTTTTGTGATGAAACCTTTGATGGCCTGGACCCGGTAATGCGCCAGGCAGTAAAAAGTATTTTTGCATCGGAGATCATGAGTCGTGAATTTACGCCGGTGATCGCTTCCCATAATCTCCGTGAGCTGGAAGATATCTGCGATCACATCGGGCTTCTTCATCAGGGAGGAATTCTCCTTTCCAGAGATCTGGAGGATATGAAATTCCATATCCATAAGATCCAGTGTGTACTTACTGACAAAAAGAAAGAAGAAGAATTAAAGAAAGAGCTGGATGTTTTGAAAACAGAGCATCAGGGCTCCCTGTTGCTTATTACTGCGAGGGGAACAAGAAGAGAAATCATGGAGAAGATACAGGCAAAAAATCCTCTTTTCTGCGAAGTGCTCCCACTGACTCTGGAAGAAATATTTATCAGCGAAACGGAGGTGGCAGGCTATGAAGTCAAAAATTTATTCCAGTGAGTATATGAAATCCTCTTCCAAAGGACAAAGATGGATCCCGGCATTTGCCATGATCGCATTTCTCCTTGCATTTCCGGTAGCGGAACTTATTCTGATGGGAAAATGGAATGAGCGCAGTTATACTCAGAGTCAGCTTTCCTATCTGTATTCCAGCCTGTGGAGCAGTGACTTTCTCACAATGGGAGCAGCTGTGGCTGCGGTAACCGCATTTTTTGCAGCAGTAAGCGGCTTCTGGTATCTGTATTCCCCGAGAAAAGTGGATTTCTATCACAGCCTTCCGGTAAAGCGAAGTGCACTGTTTCTGCACAGAGTATTGTTGGCTGTTCTTTATTATCTGGTGCCATATGTGATCATGGAATTTGCTGCGGTATGCATCGGGGCAGCCAGAGGATATTACAGCCTTTCCATTATGAAAAAGGCACTGATCCTGCTGGTGCTCCATCTCCTGATGTATCTTCTGGTGTATTTTTCCACAGTGCTGGTGATCGCCTGCACCGGTACCATGTTGATGGGAGCACTTGCATGGGCAGGGCTGTTTACCTACAGTATCGTTCTGGCAGTGATGCTGCAGTTAAGCGGACATTTATTTTTTGATACCTGGTACGAGGGCAGTTACGGAATTCTGGCAGCAGTGCGGAATCTGGGATCTCCTCTTATGGTGATCGTAAGCTTTATAGATAGATACAGCAGCGGAAGCTTTGGAAAGCATTTGCTGATACTGATCCTCACGCTGTTTATCATGGCAGCACTTTCCTGGATGGCATTTTGCAGACGAAGGTCAGAGAATACCGGAAAAGCTCTGGTATATACCTGGATGGAGCCGGTCTTAAGTGCCCTGATCACAATACCATTCGGACTGGGGATCGGTCTGATCTTTTATATGATTCCGGAAGATTCATCCAAAACAGCATGGTGGATCTTCGGAATGATACTGGGAACGATCCTGGTCCATGGAATTCTGGAAGTGATCTATGAAATGGATTTTCGCAGATTTTTCCGCAGAAAAGTGCAGCTTATGATCCTTGGAGGTGTTGTGGCAATCTGTGCGCTGACCATGAAAATGGATCTTCTGGGATATGACAGTTATTTTCCGGCTTATGACAATCTTCAGGGAGTTGTGATAAATGTAAGCAATCTTTCATATACAGAGCAGCTTTGCAATGTGGAAAAAAAAGAAAACGGAATCTATAAGATCCGGTATACTGCCACCTCAGACAATAGTTCCGGTCTGCTGGATCAGCCGGTGATGAAAAGTAAAGCATTATATAACAGTCTGAAGGATATCAGGCTTCAGAATGAAAAAGGAAAAAAATCAGGAAGGCGCATGTATGTGCGCTACATAAATAAACAGGGATTCAGTGTATGCAGAGGCTATATTGTATCCTCTGCACAGGCACAGAATCTTATGGAAGCCCTGTATGATGAGCAGACATGGAAAGAAGACAGATATTCATTTTTTCAGCTGGACAAACAGTATCTGAAAGAGGTCACCGGTATTTTCTGTGACGGAGATATTCAAACCTTATTTGAGAAAAATGCAGAGAAGCGTCAGGCGCTGGCAGAGGCGCTGAGAAAGGACATTCTGGAAAACGGCGGTCAGACAGTAAAAGACCAGCCATGTGCAATGCTGATGTTCGATTATACGGGAATTCCGTCAGAAGGCTACATGGATGAATGGGGAATGAATGTACCGGCTGTGCAGGAAGGAGAGAATGTGTCCACATCCGTTCTGGTGTATCCGTCATATAAGAGAACACTTGCAATTTTGGAAGAAACAGGATATCCTCTTTCTATGGATGAGCTGTCTGTTGAGTATATTGATGTTTATTACTTCAGCTCCGAAGCTGCCGGCGAAGATGATGAAGCTTTTTCCGACACTGAGCCCATTTCGGATCTTGAAGAAACAGATAACGGTTATAAAGTCCGTTACGATAAAAAGGAACAGCTGGAAGCCCTGAAAAAATGTATCCGTCCATCACAGCTGGTAAACGGATGGACTATCTGGAATGCAGATGCCACAATGGAAGTGGTTCTGGAAGGACAAGAGAGCACCGGCGGGGATTCCGGACTTTATATGACATTTGCCGGTGAGATCCCGGATTTTATCAGAGCAGATGCAAAGGCAGCCCATGTAACAGAATGGGAGGTAAATGATTAATGGAAAAACCAGTCCGGCTGGATAAATTTCTGGCAGATGCCGGCGCAGGTACAAGAAGCGAGGTAAAAAAATACATACAGAAGGGTCAGGTGCAGGTTAACGGGAAATCTGTGAAGAAACCGGAGCTGAAAGTAACAGAAGAAGATCAGGTGGTTATGAACGGGCAGGAGATCCATGCTGCACCGGAATATGTATACTATCTTTTTAACAAGCCGGCAGGCTGTGTCAGCGCAACGGAGGACTTCAGAGATAAAACGGTTCTTGACTACATTGAAGAGAAAGACAGAAGAAAGGGTCTTTTTCCGGTGGGACGCCTGGATAAAGATACAGAAGGCTTCATTCTGATCACAGATGACGGTCCTCTGGCACACGAGCTTCTTTCTCCGAAAAAGCATGTGGACAAGACCTACTATGCAAAAGTATCTGGGAAAGTGACAGAAGAAGATGTTGTGAAGCTGGCAGAAGGCGTGGATATCGGGGAAAAAGATCTCACACGACCGGCAAGGCTGGAGATCCTTTCTACCTGGGAGTCCGGTACAGAATCTGCAGAAGCCGGTAAGAATTGGGAATCTGAGATCCGACTTACTATCCACGAGGGAAAATTCCATCAGGTAAAACGGATGATGGAGGCACTGGGAAAAAAAGTAACTTATTTGAAAAGACTATCCATGGGGCCGCTGGCGCTTCCTTCAGATCTTCCGACAGGAAAATATCGTTCGCTCACCGAAAAAGAGCTGGAGCTTCTGAAGTCTGCCGGAAACCGCTGAAAAACAGAAAAAAATTGGAAAAATCCCCTTTACATAAGGGGATTTTCTATGCTATAATTCAGAAGTTGCAAAAATAAGCACGCACGGCGATTCTATAAGGATGGTGCCCTACGGTGTGAGGATGGGTCCAGAGAGAAGGCGACCTGTGCGGAAGAATTTAACCAAAAAGGAGAAAAGACATGAGCGTTATTTCAATGAAGCAGCTTTTAGAGGCAGGTGTTCATTTCGGACATCAGACAAGAAGATGGAACCCTAAAATGGCTCCGTACATCTACACAGAGAGAAATGGTATCTATATCATTGATCTTCAGCAGTCTGTAGGAATGGTTGACGATGCTTACAATGCAGTAGCAGATATCGTTGCCAACGGTGGACACATCCTTTTCGTAGGAACTAAGAAACAGGCTCAGGATGCTATCCGTACAGAGGCAGAGCGTTGTGGAGAGTTCTTCGTAAATGAGAGATGGCTTGGTGGTATGCTTACAAACTTCAAGACAATCCAGAGCCGTATCGCAAGACTGAAAGAGATCGAGACAATGGAAGCTGACGGAACATTCGACGTACTTCCTAAGAAAGAAGTTATCGAGCTTCGCAAAGAGCTTGTTAAGCTTCAGAAGAACCTTGGCGGAATCAAAGAGATGAAGAGAATCCCGGATGCTATCTTTATCGTAGATCCTAAGAAAGAGAGAATCTGCGTACAGGAGGCTCATACACTTGGAATCCCGCTTATCGGTATCTGCGATACTAACTGTGATCCGGAAGAGCTTGACTATGTGATCCCGGGAAATGACGATGCTATCCGTGCAGTAAAACTCATCGTTTCCAAGATGGCTGACGCTGTTATCGAGGCTAAGCAGGGAACTGCTGAGGCAGATGGCGAGATCGAGGCTGAGTCTGAGGAGTTTGCAGCTACAGAGGAATAATTCGTATAAACAGAATATTTCAGGAGGAAACGAACAATGGCTATTACAGCAGCACAGGTAAAAGAGTTAAGAGAGATGACCGGCGCCGGAATGATGGATTGTAAGAAAGCTCTTACATCTACAGATGGTGATATGGATAAAGCAGTTGAGTTCCTGCGTGAGAAGGGTCTTGCTACAGCACAGAAGAAAGCAAGCCGTATCGCAGCAGAGGGTCTTTGCAAAACTCTGGTAACAGAGGATGGAAAGAAAGCAGTCGTTGTTGAGGTTAATGCTGAGACAGACTTCGTTGCAAAGAACGAGAAGTTCCAGGGCTATGTTGCAGATGTTGCAGCACAGGCACTTAACACAACAGCAGCTGATATCGATGCTTTCCTTGCTGAGGCATGGGCACTTGATACAACCAAGACTGTAAAAGAGGCTCTTGCAGCTCAGATCGCAGTAATCGGCGAGAACATGAACATCCGTAGATTTGCTCAGGTTGAGGAGCAGAACGGATTCATCGCTTCCTACACTCATATGGGTGGAAAGATCGGCGTTCTTGTAGACGTTGAGACAGATGTTGTTAACGATGCTGTTAAAGAGATGGCTAAGAACGTAGCTATGCAGATCGCAGCTCTGAAACCGCAGTACACAAGCGACAAGGAAGTAAGCGCTGACTATATCGAGCATGAGAAAGAGATCCTTATGGCTCAGATCCAGAACGACCCGAAGGAGTCCCAGAAACCGGCTAAGGTTATCGAGGGAATGATCACAGGACGTATCAAGAAAGAGCTCAAAGAGATCTGCCTTCTTGACCAGACATACGTAAAAGCAGAGGACGGAAAACAGTCCGTTGCTAAATACGTAGAGCAGGTAGCAAAAGAGAACGGCGCTAAGCTCCAGATCAAAGGCTTCGTTCGCTACGAGACAGGCGATGGTCTTGAGAAGAAAGAAGAGAACTTCGCTGAGGAAGTTGCAAAACAGATGGGTAAATAATCCATTAACTTAAGTTTTCATTATATTATTTTAATAAGTCTGAATTTAAGTATTTAAAAACCTTGAAAGCCGATGGTGTAGATTGATAACAGTCAAAGCCATCGGTTTTCTTTATCCAAATATCTTGGACACTCTGTCAAATATATTCTCTGGTTCTTCCTGCCACATCAAAATAAGTATGCTCATGCATTGACAGAGATAATCGATACTTTCAAAACGCCTAAATGTCACGGCCTGCGCCTGTTTCCGCTTATAATTCCTCACTATTTGTGCCGCCAGCCAAAGGCGGCGGAATGGAGATTTTTATGAAATATACCCAGGATAATGGAAAAATTAAATTATGTGAAACTGATAATATGGATCATCTCGTGCGGTTAACACAAGCGTTGAATGAAAATAATATTCTTTACGAAACGAGATTGAAAAAAGGAACATTTATCAATAATCTTTTTTTCTTGATTTTTTATCATACTTTTGCATCGGGAATTGATCA